>JAGDMJ010000005.1 GCA_017860555.1 Bacteroidota bacterium | reverse complement strand
CACCTCTCCACGGGCTGGCATGATCTTCGTACCTACGAGTAGCCCTGCCTCTGTGGCAAATCTTTCAAGGCGCCCCTTCTGGCTCTCTCTGGATACGGAAAATACTCCCCATGGACCAAAGCTCACGGCGAACGCCAGCACACAAAGCGACGCTGGAATCACTTTGATGCTTTTCGTGATGCTCTTGGAGAAATAGACGACCAGGAAGATCATCCATACTCCCAGAACACATGCAAGGTATCTTCCCTCGGTGATCCCATACTCTCCAACTCTCCTCCAGAGCGCCAGAAAAAGCATCACGATGAGCGGCATCAGGACGATATAAAACCATTGAGAGAATTTTCTGAGCCACACACTCTCCGCGTGCCCCATAATCGGGTGGAGGAGCAGCAACAAGAACATCCCCGTGCCCGAAAATCCGAGAATCAGCTTGCTGACCCATCCCTGCGGCCAGTCCCAGGCAATTATGATCTTTCCGAGATATGCATAGAGGATGACCAGGTAAAGAAGGACGATCGGCAGAAGGATGTACTGAGCGAGAACTTTGAGACTCTTTGGATACTCGGTCAGCGAGTCGAGTTGGTCAAGATCTTCTGGGATTCCGGCCAGAAAGAACCATGTGCTGAACAGCCCGGAGATAAGGATCCAGAGCTCAAAGTAACGCTTGCCAGGAACATAGACATCAAACAGAATATCAATTGCGGCGACGGCAAGAGATAAACCCGCATAGAGAATGAGTGCATAGAGCAGGGTCGTCAGTATTCTCAGAAAGAGGCCTTTGTTGTACTGCCAGAAGCCATTCCACTCGCCTCTGGTCACAAACGGCGCCACGGACACCATCAGGTGTAAAGCCACTGCAAGGATGAAGAATCGAATCAATGTAACCAGGGGGGCATGCGTGAAGTCGGTTGGGATCGTGAACGCGTACCCCGCCAGCACAAGCACTCCTGCCAACTGAAGTCCAAGCCGGGTGGGCGTGCTCAGTTTTTTCCGTTCTCCCATGAGGGCGAGCGCAATGAGCAATGGAATTCCGAGGAGTCCGGCGAAGAAAATGTTGAAAAGGATGGAAGGCTGAGCCGGGCCTTCGTAGTCCACCAGGATAAGAGCCGCTGCTGTGGCAAGCGCAGCGTCGCACAGCACGACGGGGAATCTGCGAAAGGTGGATTGGGCCTCCTGATAGGCCTGCCGGATCGAGGGGAGTCTCATGGCTGGCTCCTTCGTGAGGTGGGAGGGCGTTTGAGTGTAGTGTCCCCAATCTATCAAAGCACTCTGCAAAAATCAACAGAGCAGAGGTCTAGGGACGGCGATCTCTTCCAACATGCCAGGCATCTCCCGGCCCCGTGACTCCGCTTTCCTCCTTGCTTCTTGTCTCTGCTTCTCTTAGATTTCTGTCGCATTTTCATTTTTCCACCATCTTTGAAGCGCGGAATGAAAGCACGATCTGAACCTACCGTTCTTGGCAAGAAGCAGAATTTTCTTGGCCTCAAAAGCGAGTTCTCCTCCTACCATACTTCCCGAATCGTTGTCCTTCCCGTGCCCTATGAACACACCGTCAGCTACGGCGCGGGGACAGGCCAGGGCCCTCGTGCAATTCTGGATGCCTCCCGGTATGTGGAGTTCTACGATGAAGAGCTCGAAACGGAGCTTTGCAAGAAGGTTGGCGTTGCGACTCTCCCGCCCTTGAACCTCGGCAAGAGTTCGGGGGAGAGGGCGATGACCAGGATCTACGAAGCGGTAAGAAAACTGCTTGCCGATGGCAAATTCGTCGGGGTCCTTGGAGGGGAACACACCATCTCCCAGGCGCCGATCAAGGCCCATCTGGAAAAATACCCCGGTCTCTCGGTGATCCACTTTGATGCTCATGCTGATCTCAGGGAAAGCTATGAGGGATCGAAGTACAGCCATGCCTGCATCATGGCCCGCGTCTGCGAATTCATGGATCCGTCGCGAATCGTGCAAGTGGGTATCCGCGCGCTTTCGCCTGAAGAAGCCCAGTTCATTCGGACAAGCGGCATCACCACTCTGTATGCCCATCAGATCAGGGAGATGGCTGGGTGGATTCCTTCAATTCTGTCGAAGCTTACGCAGGATGTCTACGTGACGTTCGATGTGGATGGGCTGGATCCTTCTGTTATGCCGAGCACCGGGACCCCCGAGCCGAATGGGCTTTTCTGGGCAGAGACCATGAAGGTCCTGCGCCTGATCGGGGAGCAGAAGAACATCGTGGGATTTGACGTGGTGGAATTCGCTCCCAACAAGACTGTGCAACACCCAGATTACGCTGCCGCGAAGCTGACGTACAAATTGATGAACTACGCCTGGCTATCCCCCAAATGATTTTCGTCACCCTCGTCCGGGATCGGAGGTTCTGCTGGGCAGCGCTCGTTGACAGATGAAGCGTTTTCCTACTCCATTTACATGAGGACGTACGATGAACCACTCTATGAAACACCACCACCACCAGACAGACAAGAATTCGTATCTGTCGGGGAAACGCGTGCTCCCCGATCCGATCTCCAAGAAAAGTGACATTGCTGATGTCGTTGACAACATGGATGCGTACAACGGCGGAAGGCTCAGGGCGGCCTGCCAGTTGATGCGCGACAAATACTCAAAACAGGATGTTACGATCGGCCTGAGCATTGCGGGGGCGCTGACGCCGGCCGGATTGGGGCCATCCACCATCATTCCTCTCATGAACCATGGATTCGTGGATTGGCTGGTGGCCACCGGTGCCAATATGTACCACGATATGCACTTTGCGTTGAACATGCCCTTGTTCCGGGGGACGCACACTGTTGACGACGCCGACCTACGTGATAAGGGAGTGACCAGGATCTATGATATCCTCTTTGATTACCAGGATGTCCTTATGGCGACCGACCGCATTTTGCGGAAGATCATGCTCCGGCCGGAATTCCAGAAGGAAATGGGGACGCGGGAGTACTACCATCACCTCGGCAAGATCCTGAACGAGTATGAAAAGAAGAACAAGATCGGCGAGGTGAGCGTCCTTGCGGCGGCATACCGGAACGGCATCCCGGTCTTCACCTCTTCGCCCGGCGACTCCACCATCGGCATGAACGTGGCGGGATTGGAGCTTTTGGCCGAGGCGAAGGGCCTCACGGAGTACTTCAAATTGAAGATCAACCCGAGCATCGATGTCAACGATTCTACGGCGATTATTCTGAACGCGAAGAAATATGAGAAGGGGAAGACGGGCGTACTCCTCATCGGCGGCGGAAGCCCGAAGAACTTCCTCCTCCAGACGGAGCCGCAGATCCAGGAAGTGCTCATGATCCCGGAAGCAGGCCAGGACTATGACATCAATATCACGGATGCCCGTCCCGACACAGGCGGACTTTCCGGAGCACCACCGAGCGAAGCGGTGAGCTGGGGGAAGATTGATCCCACTCAGCTCGAAGAGACCGTGACGGCCTATGTCGACGTTACTGTGGCTTTTCCCATATTGGTGGCGTACGTTCTCCAGACAACAAAACCGAAGAAACTGAAGCGACTGTACAATCGGGGGGATGAACTCCGCAAAAAGCTGATCGAGTCGTATCTGGAAAACAACAAGGAGGTCGAGGAGCTCTCTGGCTTGATGAAGAAGCTCCCGGCATAGGAAAAAGGACATCGGAGATCCGTTGGTGATTTCTGATATGGGGTCGGATACATAGGAGGGTCGCTTGATCAAGAACGAAGAACTGCTCAGTCTTGTGCAACAGCACGGTTCACCGCTGTTCATCGTTGACCATGATATCCTGCGTCAGAACTACAGGACGTTCAAGGAGCATTTGCCACGCGTTCAATGCTACTATGCGGTGAAGGCGAATTCCCAGCAGCAGATCATCGAAACGCTGTTCGAGGAAGGGTCGAGCTTCGATGTGGCATCATACAATGAGTTCATGCAGGTCTACCAGCACATCAAGCATTTTGAGCGGAAAGAGAAGAAGCACTACATCTGGGACAAGATCATTTTTTCCAATACGATCAAAGACAAGACCACGCTTGCTAAAATCAAGCAATACAAGCCGCTGGTTACGTTCGACAACAACGCTGAGCTGGTGAAGCTCAAGCATCATTGCGAGACGGCCGGACTGGTCCTGCGGCTGAAAGTGCCGGATACCGGCTCGCAGGTTGAGATGGCGTCGAAGTTCGGTGCCGAGCCTGGCGACGCGCAGTTGCTGATCCAGCAAGCTTTTGATATGGGTTTGAACGTTGAAGGGGTGAGTTTTCATGTGGGAAGCCAGTGCACGAACTTCGACAACTATACCGTGGCGCTCGATATCGCTGCGACCATCCTGAGCGAAGCGCGCAAGAAGGGATTCCCTTTGAATCTGCTGGATATCGGCGGGGGATTCCCGGTGCCGTACGAACCCGGTGTCCCGCATTTTGAGAAGCTGGCCACGATCCTGAACTCCGAGTTCACGCGGCTGTTTCCCCTGGATATCGAGATTCTCGCCGAACCCGGACGGTTCATGGTTGCCGCTGCCGCAACACTGGTCTCGGAAATCATCGGCAAGGCACGGCGGGATGGCAAAGTGTTCTACCATATTAACGACGGTGTCTACCACACCTTTTCCGGCGTGGTGTACGACCACTGGATCCCGAACTTCCACGCGTTCAAGGACGGCGAGAAAGAAATCTGCGCCGTCGTGGGGCCCACGTGTGACAGCTTCGACAAGATTTCCCTTTCCGTGGAACTCCCGTGGAATCTGGAGGTCGGGGACTATCTCATCACCGACAACATCGGAGCGTACAGCACGGCCTCCTCGACCAAGTTCAACGGATTTGATGGGGCGAAAATCTTCCACAAGAGTTTCCGTCAGGTCCCCGTCCCGATCGAAGGGACGGCTCCTTCGGGGCCGGTGAAGTGATCGGGTCCGCTATCGCGCCACCCTTCCCGGGTAGATTCAGTCCATACAAAAGAAGAGTGCCGTCTCGTTGAGAAACGGCACTTACGCTTAAGGCGTCCCGGACGATTTCCTCCGCCATGATGCCTCCCTTCCGATTGGCAATGAGGGAATCGACGACAGCGAAGAGATTTGCGTCCGGTGTTGGTGCTCTTATCCGGGGAATGATTTCAGAAGTGCGTTGAGGGCTTCTGCCATAGCATCGCCAAACTCCTTTCCTTGCTTTCTTCCAAACAGGAGCGCGTTCCCGTTTCCTTCGACATTGCGCCAGGTCACTTCGGCGCGGTCGTTCACTGTCGCATCCACCGCGTCAAGTCTCCACGGCCAGACCCCCTCCATGATCGGCGTTGCATTGGCTACAAACCTCCATCCCATTGCGGTCCTGGCAAGGACCCGGCCTGCAGCCATGACGAGCGATGCGGTCGACCAGAGATTCCTTGTTTGTGCCAGGAAGGCGCTCCACGCCGGTTGGGGAGGAGCTTCGGAAAGAACCCCGATAATGTCTTTCCGATCGCTCGCTGCAAGTGCGTATGCAAACCATGCCCGCAGGGAAGTTGAAACTCCCTGTAACAGTGTTTCGTGAGATGTCCTCCAGTGCGTCCCTCGTTCATGATCTTGGTCGAAGGCCCCTTTGTCAGTCGCACAGGGATACCAACGGATGGGTAACCCGGATTGCCAGAGTCCCTTGTACGCCTCGGGGTCCAATCGAACATTCCATTCCCGTTTTGTCCCTCCGGTAGACCCGGCATTGAGAAGGACCGACTCTGTCTTGGCACGTAGCAGCCCAGGATTCCGGTTGAAGGCTGCGGTGAGAACGCGGCAGGATCCCACCGCCGAGATGTTGACTTTCGTAACGGATTGCTCGAGCAGTTTGATCAGGAGTTCTACTCCTGCTTGATCTTCGCGCGGCCTGTCGGAGATGTCATCGTGCGCATGCTTAAGAGGATCTTGTGGGCCCGCGGCCACTGGAATGTCCCGCCTGAGCAAGTAGGCCATCTGGCTGACAGGCGCAAAACCTGGGTCCCGGTGGATGTCGGAACTGTCCGAGGAAGGGTTCAGGTATTGGGAGGTGGGATCGAGGATGACCCCTTTGAGATCGAACTCCTCAAGGGAGGCAATTGTCGCGAGGTCAAAATGGTCATCAGGATCCTGCGGAGGGTGGTAGAGGTCGGTGGTGTGTATGAGAGGAATTGTACCCCGGCCTTTCCTGTTTCTCGCATGCTCGGTGGCGCCCCTTCGCGGCGAGCACAATCCTGTTAGTGCCACCGCGCCTGCGGTAAGTAACTGTCGACGGTTCATGATGCGAGAAGTTACTGCATGGGCAGTGAAGAATCAACATCATTGTTTGTTCTACGTCTTTCATGGATTGTTGATAATTGTACCCTCGTTTCGTATCCTTGGATCAGGTGCCACCCCCGAGGAGACCACCGATGCCCACTCGTGAGCCACTCAACCAGAGCGCCCTTATCTTTCTAGCACTCCTGCCATTGTTGCTGCTGATCATACCTGGGGATGCGAGAGAAGTGTCGCAGTATGTCGTACTAAACATCATCCCCGGCGAACCGTATCGCCCTGTTTTTGATCAGGTTACTCAGGCTACAAAAGGGAGGTCATCCGAGAATATCGGCGTTGGCATTGCTGCAATCTTCTCCTATCTCAACCAACCCAGGGAACAGACAAAGAAGGAGCTCACGGAATTCCTCTCGTTGTCCGAAGAGTACAACATGCCTGTTGTCGTTCAGTTGGATGGGGAGCAATGGTGGGAAGGGCGCCCGGATCTCTGGAACTGGTGGGATTCCAGTCGTCCAGGTTACGATAGCGCGAATCGTCACAACGTGGAATGGTACGGGTGGGGACCTGAATATGCCATGAAGATCGCCTGGAGGAATTGGGGCCGACAGATGCGAGTGTTACCTCCACCCAATTTCATGAGCTCCCGCTATCGCAATGCCTGCCGGGAGGAAATGCAGGTGTTCATTCCGCTTGTGATGCAGTGGTGGACAGGCCTTCCTTTGGACAAGAAGCATCTATTGATAGGCATCAAGCTTGGCTGGGAAAGCGCGATCGGAGTGAATTCCTTCTACCTGCCCAATGGCAATGCCCTCCTGGATCAGTCGGAGGTGAGCGACCCTCAGGTCGAGCTCAAAGGAGAACTCGTGCCGGACAGGGGAGTGGTGGCGATCGGATATGCCGCTGTCACGAGTGCCGGACTGGCATCGTCAGGCCGGCTGAAGGAAGCGGATCTGGCCGCAATTGTGGCGCGACATCTGGAGGATCTCTCGGTACTTGCAGCGGAGCTCGGTGTCCCCCGGGAAAAGCTGTTCACTCATGTGGGGGGTTGGAAAGAGGAGGAACTTCTCTATGATGCGGCTTTGAATTCTCACACTTGCCCCGGCTGGAGTTTCTACAGGCATGCCGCTGATGCAACAATGGACAGAGGTGTGCAGAGAGTCCTGGCGAAGAGTGATGCGCCGTACTGGGCTGCGGTGGAGTGGATGTTGATGAGTGACAGCAGCTCCGCTCATTGGCATTCGGCAATCGGACGCACACTGGCAATCCCCGGGTGTCGATACCTATGCGTTTACAACTGGAGCGGTATACGAGAGAACATGGGGGCTGTGGAGGGCATCAGGCGGGTCCTAGGGGTCAAATAATCGGTTTCTTATGAAGCCAGGCCTCAATGGGGTCTGGCCTCATGGGGGCCAGACCTGGAGGGGGCCTGGCCTCTGGGACGTCTGGCCTCATGGGGGCCAGACCTGGGGGAGGCCTGGCCTATGAGCTATGGGCGACCGCCAACCGGCGGATCCGGGTCAAGCACCATGCAGCCGGCCCTTGTAGGATGATCCACCACGAGAGTCGTGGAAGGGACATTGCGGATTAGCCAGAGCACAAGAAAGTCGCCTGCGGCAGCGGCGAGAAAAATCATTCCGTAGAAAGTGACAAGAAAATTCCCCGTTATCAGACCTGCGAACGACGGCAGAACGCCAAGTACAAAGGCCGGGCTTATTGCGCCCAGTCGATATGCGCTCGCCTTCATCGGGACCGTGGCATGTGCGTAGGGCGCCAGCGCCCGGATGTTCATACCGAATTTGATCGTCGCGAACGATCGGGTTCCCCAGACCGCCCACGCGATGCCATGAATCGCCTCATGCAGCACGAATCCCACGAATACAAAACCCAGTAGAGGAAGCAGCACGCTCGTGGTGAGCGACAGGTGAGGCTTTCCCCAGAGCAAGACGTGCAGGCCGAAGACCAGCATGACAGGCGGAAGTGCAAAGATGATGCTTTTCAGGTTTGCCCAAGCGAGAGACACGGAAAGATCTCGCTCTATCGGTGAATTCGTTGCGTCAGTGTTCTGCATGTCGTTCCGATCCCTATCGTAGCCGCCTGGCCCACGTCATGACGATCTCCTTGTACTTCAGACTTCCCTGCCGGACTGTCCGCTTCTGCGTCGCATAGTCGACGGCGTAGAGCCCGAAGCGCTTGTCAAATCCGTGGGTCCACTCGAAATTATCCATCAGCGACCAGTAGAAGTACCCTCTCACGTTCATTCTCTCGAAGATCGCGCGATTTGCCGTTAGAACATGGTCTTCAATGAACGTGGCGCGCTTCTGGTCGCTGTCGTCCGCGATGCCGTTTTCCGTTATGTAGATCGGCTTCCCTGTCCTGGAGGAGATCATGTAAAGTGCACGGATCAGCCCTTCTTTGTAGATCTCCCATCCATTGTCCGCCTGCATCGCCGTCAAGGGGGGAGCGACGGCGACGAACTTTTCCTCAGCGAATGGTTTGAAGTGGCAGTAGATCCGGGAATAGTAGTTGAGGCCCACGAAATCGAAAGCGTCCGGGATGCCACTCTCATAGTGGTCGGTTCCTATGCCCGGCAGTGAAAGGTCATACACCCCGGTGGTGAGATATTCAACCGCGGAAACGGTGTATGCTTTGTTGAGATAATGTGCGAGCAAGACATCCAACAGGTTCCACTTCTCGGCGGGGTCAATGATGAAAACACTGATGGGGAGCCCTACCTGGGCTTCGGGATCGGCTTCCTTGATCGCCAGGTAGCACGCTGTGTGGGCCCGCAGGAGGTTGCGGAAGACCAGGATGGCCCTGGCCGGGTTCTGCTTCCCGGGTGGGAACGTTCCTGAATAATACCCTTCGGCAGCATAGACGTTTGGCTCGTTGACCGTGGCCCAGAAGCGTACCTTTGGTCCAAGTCTCCCTGCGACTCTTCGGGCAAAGCGCGCAAGGATCTCAGGTGAGTCGTCGCGCTCGAATCCACCTTTCCGCTCAAACCAGAGCGGGTTTGTGAAATGGTGGAGAGTGATGAAAGGCTCAATCCCATTGGCCCGGAGTTCGTCTACGACCCGTTCGTAATGATCCAGGGCCGAATCGGCGAAGATCCCTTCCTCGGGCTCGATTTTGCTCCACTCGACCGAGAAACGATAGGCGTTCAGGCGCATCTCCTTCAGAAGCTGAACGTCCTCTTTGTATCGCCGCCAGTGGTCTGCGGCGATGCCGGACCTCTGGCCGCGCTCGATGCGCGGGAGACCCTGCTTGTCGACCGCCGATTCAAATTCCCACCAGTTGGAGTTGGTGCAATTGCCTTCCACCTGGTAGGCGGAGGTGGCGGCTCCCCAGAGGAATCCCCTGCCAAAGCGCAGGGTGTCGTTGAGAAGATAATGACGATCGAGTTCAAGTCCGATGTTCGGGTCGACGAAGACCAGGAGGGCTGTGCCGTACAGCAAGATGAGAGTGATAACCACCAGCACGATCCGGGGGAGGTGCTTCATTATTCGGCTCTCGTTGTGACCTGCTGAATATAGCAAGAGGGGAGATGACTTTCCATTGGCTCGTGAAATTGGTTTCTGACGAGCCGGGTGCACATCCGTCATCTGACCGCCGGATCATTCGAGCAGTCGCGGACGATGGTCTTCTGAGCCCGGGGATCTATTTCTACCGCTTGACGGCGGGATCGTTCACCCAATCAAGAGCCATGCTTTTTCTCAGATGAAGAATTCCGTCGAACTGGCTAGAAGTAATCGCGCCAGCGGAATGCGGCACGCATCCCTACCTGCCAGACATTCCTGAGGGAAGGTGTCGGCATACCTGCGGGGTAGATGTCGATTACATCGATGGGAATATCGACACTGCCGTAAAGCTGAACGACAACACTAGAACTCTGGTCCATTGAGAACCTCCTGAAAGGCATATACTCAACGAGTGGGAATTCAAGCGCGACTGAGCGCAGACTACCCAGAATTGCATCCTCGTGTTGAGGGTCCCCGTAGGGGATCACGAAGCGATCACCGCCGTTTACGTAACCGTACAGATGGACGCCCACTTCCCTGCCAAGCACAAACTGAAATCTTCCAAATGATGTTTCAAGACCTGCCTGCCACGGGATGAAGCCGCCATTGCCTGCGACCGTAGCCATCCGGGTGAATGATTCGGGAGAAGTTAGCCCGAGGATAGGCGCAGCCAGAAGCAGGTCAAACGGAACAATCCAGAACGGTATTCTCGTGCGCAGCGTAATTGCCGGGCGTGACGGAATGGCAGCGAGAATGGAGCCGAACTGCGAGATTCCTTCTTCACTGGCGACGGGAAAAGATGATGCGCCATCGAGTCGGAATCCTAGGTCAAGAAAGACGAGACCGTCCCCTGATTCATTCATGACACCTTCGAGCCCCAGTCCAAGCCTGACCGCGAGTTCAAGAGCGCCAATTCCTCCCACTTCGTGCTGATTCTCACCAAAACCACCAAACAACACGGCTGCTCGCACTGCTGGCACAACACCGATGAACGGACCGACCTCACTTCGAAACCTGGGTAGCTCTCCTTCTCCTTCAGCGAGTCCCGGGACCGGCGTCATTCTGATGGTTTCTTCAAGAAGTGATCCGGCATTCGAGGGAAACTGGCCGGGTGGCATTTCGTTCATGGCACACACATCCAATGTGTCAGCAGCCAAAATAAGCAGGTTGTCCGGTTCTGAGTGCGCGAGGATCCCCTCCCCCTGAATCTCATCGAGCAATTGTTCAAGGCTCGCCTGCACGGCCTGGGCGGCCCGTGCAGCGTCCTCCAGGCGCATCCAGGCATCCCCTTTGAGGATCATCGATTTCCCTTCCCACGTTCGAGCCTCCAGGCCGTATTCGTTGTAATAATCATGGGTGCCTTTCCGCAGGGAGGCATCCCCCCGTGTGCCGGCGATGTGTCCCGAGGCGAAGGCGTCTTGCAGAAAGTGGAGAGCAAAGGCCTCATCAGCAAGCGTTGCTAGTGCTAGCTTGCTTCTGGTTGAATCAGCGAGGTCACTCCGTGATAGCCTGTGCGCTTTCTGGAGTGCTCGCAGGTGGTACCATGCATACGTCCCCAGAGCGTTCAACTCACACCCATCAGCCAGACAGGCTTTAATATAGTCTTGAGGCCCTGTTTCAGTGGTTGACCGGGGAAGAAGGAAATGGACGTTGTTGGTGCCGGCGCGTGTTGCGTATTCGGGGTCTGCGTGAAGAAGCCGTAGGTCGGAATCGCGAAGGGCGTTTGTTCGGGCATGCCGCTCAAGGCCGGCTTTACTGAGCGAAGCGTCGAGCTTCGCCGCAATGGCAGCAACCCGCAGGATCCATTCCGTTTCCAGGATATTGTCTACCATGTTCGCTGCTGAACGCGAATGGTCTCCAGCAATTGCGGGCCATGAAGCGTAGTCAATTGTTCCTGGATTGACTTGCTCCGTATCGTCGGCAGGCATGGTGGACAATCGTGATTCATGGCCTAGACATGCCAGCATCCACATCGTATCAAGGGTGCGACGCCGTTCCTGGTCCAGCTGCTGAATTGCGCGAACCGTGATTTCGCGATGCTCAGGGTAGATCCAGCCGATGGAGAGCATGACAGTTGCGATAAGGGTGACCGAAAAAAGAGGACGCGACCGGTCAGGTCGATCAACCTGGGAGGACTGGCCTCGGGAATGTGGAAACGCATCTGACATTTCGCTGATATCCTGACGTTGAGACAGATTTGTTGCGGCTCTTCACCCTCGTCGGGCTCGGGAAGGCTCGTTCGAAGTGCCAACTTGTGACTCTCGAATGGGTTGCAAGATACAGGGAATGAGGTTTTGAAGCAAGTAGTTCGGAGTCAGGTGCGGGCTCATGCGGATCCACGTACCATATCTAGCGCTCTTTGACCACGCGAGCCGTAATGGGAAACAACGTCAGTGTTACTCTTTGGAACCGTGAAGAGCGGTCACAAGGGAGGGGTAGTTGGTAAGAATGCCATCGACTTTGCTCAAGTAATCCAGCATACCTTCACGAATGTCAACCGTCCATGTGAACACCCTCTTTCCCTGGGCGTGCAGCATAGCGATATCGGAGACAGATATATCCCGAGTCCATGTCGGCGCCCATACCCTGCATCTCGGCAATTGGGATACTGTTGAAGCTTCAAGTTCACAAAGCGCGTCTGAGACATCTTTGAACGGCATATATGCGTCGAGGACGTTCTGCGCTGGAATACCGAGCAGAATGCTCAGGCTGTCTCTCCCCTTCGCAGCAGCATAGGCCAATCGCTCATTCTGGATCTGCACGACCTGGGCGACCGCTGCTGCATCTTTGACATCCAACCAGACGAGTGATAGGTCTGTGTCGTCGATGACGGCGGTCAGCATTTCTGAGAGCGTCGGGATTTTTTCGCCGTTGACGAGTCTTCCAAGTGCGGTAATCTGTTCAAGGTCAAAATCCCCGACTTTTCCCAGCAGGTATACGCCCTGGACCGTCCGGGGAGAAAAACTGTCGTCGTGGAAGACAATGAGCTGGTTATCCCTGGTGCGTTTGACATCCACTTCAACGCCGGTGGCTCCCATGAGGGATGCATACCTGACCATGGCAATGCTGTTCTCTGATATCCCCAATCGTTCGGAATTTCGGGATCCGCCGCGATGAGCCAGTCTCTCGAATCGTGAAGTATTGGCATCCCTTATGCGTCTGAGCTCGATCTTTTCCCCATCGTCGGTTATTCCCTGAAGCCTCAACGCAGGAGGAGTAACCGCGGATATCAACTCCTGTGCGCCGTCATCTCTCGAGACTGTGTATTGCACTCTTTTGCCAGCACCCGAACGGACGACCCGCGTGTATCCAATGAGTTTTATCGAGTCGCCTGAGGACCCGCCCGCACAGATTGAGAAGACGACATCATGTTCTGTGTACAAACACCATCGGTTTCCGACCCACCTTCCAATAACAAGGTTCCCGAGTTCCCCTTTGCCCTGTACCACCTGGTAGACGCCGTTCATGAACGCCTTTCCGTCGTTGCTCAGCGGGCTCGTCGGTGCATCGATGATTTCGAAGTCAACATAGAGGTCCGGACTGGTCGGAAGGCTGGGGTTGCAGGATCCGACGCAGAAACAGGTAAGCGCGATGGCAAGACGATGATTCATGGGTCAATACCTCAGCGGAATGACTCGGAAACTACACGACGGCATGATGGAAATGATGCCCCGGTAGCGGAATGATACGACGCGTAATTCCGGTCCGAGGAAGACGTTGTCACCGAGAGAAAACATGTAGGCACCAAAGAACGTCATCCCAAGCTCTAGTCGGCTACTGTGAACAGAAGCGCTGTGGCCTCCCTGAAGCGATGTCATCATGATATAAGGGCCTACCCCCATGCCGATCTCGACATTATACTTCTGCATCGTAAGAGCCAGAAGCAATGGTACCGCCGCCAGACGGGCCTGGTAGTTCAACTCACCTGAAGGCTGGTCTGATGAGAGTTCATCCTCCGCCATGACGAAATATCCCGATAATAGTCCCACCGATAACAAACGGCCGGGGTGCCAGAGCGCCCGAATGGAGATTCCATAGCCCAGACTGGTCTTGCTGCTGGTACCGGGCACTCTTGGCAGCCTGAAGAAGTTGAACATCGGGCTGGGCGTTATTGTCAGCTCTACCTGGTAAGAGGTGTCCGGGAGCGATTGCGCCCATGCACATATAGGAACGACAAAGAGGGCAGTGAAAAGTATGAACTTCATAGTTGTATCGCGAAGAAGAACTCGGGCGCGAATAGCCATTCATCGGTCGTGTTGTAGAGCATCCATGTTTGATACGGCGTTCGAGTATATCCCAGGCTCATGCCCACGGACAGGTGGAGGGTGCTGAGGAAGGGCTGTTCTATCGCCCACGTTAACCAGTAATCGTTCACCGATTGCTCAGGTCCACCGGGAGCCTCCATTCCATTCACGTGAGAGCCGCTGTCGATGACATACGTGGCGACAAGGGAAAGGGAAAGGGAAAAATCGTCCAATCGGTAGCCGAAACGCAGGATCATCATATCAAAAATGGCATACGCATCGACTCGGTCGAAGACTTGTTCTCTTCTAATAAAACCATATACACCACCGATGTGGTTTGCCAGCCCGGTGCTGAACCTGCCAAGCCTCGTGTGAAACTGAAGACCGCCGTGAAGGAGGTTAGAATAAATATTGGTGGACAGCGAACCAACCAGAGCGAGATTCTCGAAGAGCCCTCGTTTGTATTGCATATCGAGGGCCGGGATAGGGATCTCCTGCTCCATGTCGGGGTATGGCAGGAGTGAAAAGGATCCCCCGATCTGGAAGACGGATGCGCCTGGTTTCAGCGGAAACGGCTCGTAGAAGTAACACGCGGTAGGGCAACCGGATTCGTCAAGTTGTGGCGAAGAGCTATCGGCCACCCCCGTATCCGTTGAACCTGGAGATTGGTAAGGCGTGGACTGGCGTGGCCACGCTTGTGCGAGCGAGATGTCGCAGAGCGAAATGAGCAGCAGGACTGAAGCAAGAATGACTCGGTTTTTCCTGTTCATGATTGCCCTCAGGAGCACTTGAAGCAGGAACGCGAGCGCTTCCATCCACCGAATTACGAAAGGCTAACCATTGGCTCTTATCAATGAGGAGAGCTGCTCAATGGCACATGGGGATCTAGGATCACAGGACCAGACAAACCTCGATGGACGGTCAATGAGAATCAGACGTGCGGCCGTGGAAATGTCTCATTTTCCAAATACAAAAGCAACTCTGTCTGGCTGAATAAGGGCCGTGGAAGGTAGGACCTGCTTCATTGCGTCGACTGTAGTTCTGGATTCACCGGAAAAAAGGACAATCTTCTGACATTTCCGTGACATCAACCAGCTATTCCGGCCGTATGTTGCGTGCAATGAAGACGGGATTGTAACCTGCCATGACAACGGAAGAGGAGCACGATGTTTTCACTCGCCTGGAAGATCCTGCGCACGTCTGCTGACTATCCTCAACTCATTCTTGCCGATGAGCCGACGGCAAACCTTGACTCGCGGGCAGGACAGGGAGTAATCGAACTTCTCACAGGGTCAATCCTTCATTCCGCCACGACAGTCGTTGTCGTAAGTCACGACCGGAGAATTCAACGGTTCGCGCACCGTGTGATTCTAATGGAAGGTGGGTCTCTACAGGAGTAGGCCATGGCAGGTTTTCTACAGACTCTGAACTATACGTCCTCGAATGAGGACGGGCGCTCAGAACTTCGGGCCCTCAGATTAACGGAGAAAGACACGGTTGTGTGCATCACGGGCAGTGGGAGCCGGACGCTCGACCTCCTGACCGCAGGACCTGGGAGGATCTTTTCCGTCGACATGAACTGCTGCCAGAGTTTCCTGATGGAATTGAAGATTGCGGCGATCAGGAATCTCAGTTATGACGAGTGTATGCGCTTTCTGGGCGTCCTGCAGGATTCCCGCCGCCCTGCCATCTACAGAGGACTCAGGACCCACCTGAGCAACGGTGCACGGGCCTATTGGGACGGGATGCTCCCTGCTATTGCACGCGGGATTCTTTACCAGGGGCGGTGGGAAAGGTACTTCTATCGCCTTGCAGCATCCCTGCGGCTCACCCGGGGAGGTCTCCTGGATGCCCTGTTTGGCGCCGCTGATATCGAGCACCAATACGCGCTGTTCCTGAAAGGGTGGGACAGCTCTTTCTGGAGGGGGTTCATAAGGTGCATTTCACCGAAGGTCGTATGGAAATTTGCTTTGGGGGACCCCGGATTTTCCCGTTATGTGCCGAGAGGTTTTTCCGTGTCGGGGTTTCTGCTGGATCGTTTCGGTGTGTCGTTCAGGACCAGACTGCTGCGCGAGAGCCCCTTCATGAACCTTCTCTTGCAAGGCCGTTACCCGTCTGATGTGAGTCTCCCGTTGCATTTGCAGCGTAGACAATACCGCTTGATACGAGAGAGATTGGACAGGATCACCGTGGTGACTGCGAGACTCGATGAATTCCTCCAGATGATGCGTCCGAGGACAGTCGACGCCTTCTCCTTGTCCGATATTGGTTCATATACCAGTTCTGAGCAGTACGAACAGGTGTGGGCGGCCGTTGCCTCCGCCGGCGCTTCAGGCGCTCGGTTCTGCGAAAGGCAATTTCTGGTAAAGCGACCTCTTCCCGATATCGTCGCAACGACGGTGCGCCGGGACTGGAATCTCGAGTGTGCCCTCGAAGCGGCCGACGACTCCACATTCTACTCCTTTGTCGTGGGTATCCTGACCGGAGGAGCGCAATGGAACTGAAAATCACCCCGTACTCGCCTGGGGACAACGAGCAGGCTCTCGCCGTCGAGGAACTGTGTCCGCAGGGGGGCGAGCTGTCACTTCGTTTCCGCAGGCATAGATTCGAGACACGCTCGTCTGTGTACGAGCGCTCCGTGATCTTTTGCGCAAAAGCGGAAGGAGTAGTGGTGGGTGTCGCGGCTGGGGCCCTTAAACAGGTGAGACTTCATGGGAAGAAAGTCCGTGCTCTGTATGGGTACGATCTTCGCGTTCATCCTGAATATAGACGTCACGGGACAGCGCGAAAGCTGACCCAGGCAGTGATTGAGGAACTGTCGCCGGCAGGATGTGTCTATTCGTATATCGCCGGTGAAAACGTGCGGGCGCTTCAATTTACCAAACGGAATTTCGGCGCGCGCAGTATGATCGATCTTCAATATCTCGTGATTCCAGTCTATCGAAGAAAATCAGGAGGCGAAAAGGCTGAAGTCGTTCCAGCATCCTCAGTTCGTGAGGCCTGCCTCGGGGGAAAAAGAGATTACGAACTGATCCCCGATGTCGCGAACGAACTCATGCATGGCCATGTTGCGTCGCTGATGGTGAAGCCGGATGCCGCCGGGGGCTCGATCTGGTCAAACGAATCGCTCCTTGCAGAAGAAATCGCCCGCTTGCCCATGTCGCTCCGCGTGCTTCGCTGTCTGAGTGTTCCCCTCTTTCCTCTTCACCTGTGTCCTGAAATTCCGGGCATAGGGATGCAAGTAAGGAGCTTGTTCGTATACAACCTCTTTGCACACGCCGCCACTGATCTTCGAGAGCTTCTATCTGCCGTGAACAATCTTGCCCTGGCCGCTGACCGGACGTTTATATTCATACTGCTGCAGGGAGGGGACCCGCTTGTCGGCCTGGTGCGAGAGGCCGGATTCCGTTTCCTCACCGTGCCGTATGTTTTTCTGGCGAAGGGTGAGGATGTTCCATTGCCTACCGAAAGGCTGTTCATCGATGTGAGAGATCTCTAGTGCCCGTTCGATTCAATCCCCGGGATTCAAAAACACCACAACAATCAAATGATCTGGCACTGGCTGGAGTGTAGAATCCTTGACGTTGCAAAGTGCCCGGATTATTAGAAATTATGAGGCCGACGTCGGGTTTTTGTGAATGGTACCGGACATCTGCAACCTCTTTCATTTGCCCCACGTAGACAGTATATTACGCACACCTTCCCATAATCCATTGAAATCATCATGCCCTTCGTGGAGGATTCGATGGAACACTTCACACGTCGTAAATTTCTCAAAACATCAGCGGCAGCCACTGCTGCGCTCCTCACGGCCCCGCTCGTTAGGGCTGATTGGCTCGGCCTCGCGCGAGCGGACTTGCCGGAGTATTTTCAGAATGAATTTGGCGTCACCGACGATCTTTGCCTGCAAGTGCTGGCAAAGGCCCTCGCAAAGGGAGGCGACTTTGCGGATCTCTACTTTGAACATACCATCAGCAATTACGTGATTCTGGAAGATGGCAAAGTGAACCGCGCCTATGGCGATATTGCGCTGGGTGTCGGCATCCGTACTGTGAAAGGAGATCAGGTGGGGTATGGATACACGCAGGAATTGACTGCGGAATCCATGCTTGCTGCTGCCGCAACGGCAGCCACCATCGCGAATGCCGCACCTTCAACACCCGCAAGCCACTATCTGATGCCGACTCACGGCAGCTATTACCCGCTCGAAACGCTGCTGACACGAGTTCCTCTCGAGTCCAAAGTGCCGCTCGTACAGGCGGTCAACGACAAATGTTTCTCTCTTTCACCTTTGATCATCAAGGTGAATTCGGTATTTCACGACCAGCAAAAGAGGATCATGATCGTCACGAGCGACGGTGTCAAAGTTGAAGATCTCCAACCGCGCACCTTCCTAACAGCCTCTGTCACGGCCGAGAAGAACGGCAAGCGCGAGCGCGCCGGCTGGAATTTCGGCGGACGAAGGGACTTTTCGTATTTCACCCCTGCCATTGTGGACGAGGTGGCGAAGATCGCGGTCGAGCGCGTGACGGTCATGTTCGATGCGGTGAAACCCCCTGCTGGTGAAATGCCTGTTGTCCTTGGCCCTGGAGTCACCGGCATTCTTCTGCATGAGGCGATCGGGCATGGGATGGAGGCCGACTTTAACAGGAAGAAAACGTCGACGTACAGTACCATGATCGGGAAGAAGGTCGCCGAACCCGAAGTGACCATCATCGACGACGCGACCAACTCAAACCTGCTTGGCGCGATCAACGTCGATGACGAAGGCACGCCGGGCAAGAGGACAGTCCTGGTCGACAAGGGAATTCTCTCCAGTTACATGCACGACAGGATCTCCGCGCGCTTTTACAGCGTGGAGCCGACCGGAAACGGGCGGCGCGAAAGCTACCAGCATTATGTCCAGCCCCGCATGCGCAACACCTATATGCTCCCCGGGCCGGCCACGCCGGACGAGGTGATTCGCAGCGTCAAGAAAGGGATCTACATCCAGGACGTTGCCAACGGACAGGTGAAGATCGGTGAAGGGGATTTCGCCTTCTACGTTTCGCAGGGGAGAATGATCGAGGACGGCAAGCTCACTGCTCCGATCAAGGACGTGAATATCATGGGTAACGGTCCGAAGATGCTCAGCAATGTCACGATGGTCGCGAATGATCTCGAGATGTTTAAGGGCGGCACCGGTGCCTGCGGGAAGGGCGGACAGTCAGTTCCTGTAGGATTTGGACTTCCGACCATTCTCGTGAAGTCGATGACCGTCGGCGGTGTGAAAGCATAAAGGAAGGAAAAAAAATGAATACTCAGATGCTCGAACTCGCAACATGGTCAATTGAAACGGCACAAGGTGCCGGTGCCAACGCCTGCCGCGCAGGTATCAACAGCAACCGTTCAGTGGAAATCGGATACCGTGAACGAAAGCCGGAGACTATCAAAGAGGCTACGACCAAAGGGCTCACTGTCGAAATATTTGTGAACGGCCGTTACTCTTCCCAGAGCACGTCTGACCTTCGGAAAGACGCGCTCAAGGCCTTTATCACGCAGGCGGTTGCTTCTACAAAACTGCTTGCCGAAGATCCTTTCAGGATGCTGCCGGATCCCACATATTACGCGGGGCAGTCAAAAGTAGATTTGAAAACCTCCGATCCCGGGTATGGGTCATTCTCGCCAGAGGCGAGACATCAGATCGTGAAAATCCTGGAAGACGCGTGTCTGGCGAAAGGCGGATCGAAGGTAATATCGGTGGAAGCCAGCGTTGAGGATGGCCACGGCGAGTCGCTGATGGTGGCCAGCAATGGGTTCCAGGGATTCAATGAGTCAACCTACTACGTTCAGTATGCAGGCATGACCGGTCAGGACAAGGGGGACAGGAAGCCGAACGGATACTATTATGCAGTGGGAATCACACGCAAGGAGCTGCCGAGCGCGGAGTCGATCGGTGCGATGGCTGCCGAACGGACCCTCGCTCTGTTCGGCGCAAAGAAGATCAAGACGGAAACGCTTCCGATCGTCGTTGAGAACCAGAATGTCGGCCGGATCCTGAATGGGCTGCTTGCGGCGATGTATGGCCGGAACATTCAACAGAAGCAGTCGTTCCTCGCAGACAAAAAGGGATCCAAGATCGCCAGTGACAAACTAACGTTGATCGACGATCCGCTGGTCGTCGGGGGACTCGGGAGCCGGTTGTACGATGGCGACGGGATGGCGTCGAAGAAAAGGACGATGATCGATTCCGGTGTGCTGAACGAATTCTTTGTCGATTGGTACTACAGCCGAAAGCTTGGCTGGGAACCCACGACCGGAGGTCCTTCGAACCTCATCATTCCTCCGGGAAAGCGCTCCGTGAAGGAGATCATGAATGACCTGAAGAGGGGGATCCTGATTGCCGGCTTCATCGGAGGGAATTCAAATTCAACGACCGGCGATTCTTCGATCGGGATCTTTGGCACGCTCTTCGAGAATGGAGAACTCACGCAGCCGGTTGCTGAGATGAACATCGCGGGGAATCATCTGGAATTCTGGCACAAGCTTGCGGAAGTCGCGAACGATCCCTGGCCGTACTCGTCATTCCGGCTGCCGAGCCTGGTGTTTACGGACGTTGTAGTGTCGGGAGTGTAAGAAGGTGTCCTCCAGGTTGGGGAAAGGGACAGCTTGTCGCTGCCCCTTTTTTTATTGCGGTTCATCAGAATGCAACGGAATGGCCGGCCGCCTCACTCGGCCAGCTGCCACACCTCGGTGCCTGCGAGAAGGAATGCCCCGACACCGAAAACCTCCGTCATGGAACGATCGACCTTCCTCGGATCCTCGCCGATGGGCTGCACCCATCCGAGCTTGCCATCCGCGCTCACTGAGCTCACCAACGCTTCCCAGGCTCGCTTCACATGCGGCAGATAGTCCTGCCTGGCAAGCAGGCCCGCGTTGACCCCGTAGGCGAGCGCATAACAGAAAAATCCAGTGCAGCTTGTTTCAGGATTCGGGTAGCTTGCAGGGTCGAGCAGGCTGGCATGCCAGAATCCCGTCGAATCCTGGACGGAGGCGATCTTTCCTGCCATCTCTTTGAACAAAGAGATGTAGAACTGGCGGTACCTGTTGTCCGCAGGAAGCTCCCTGAGAATTGAGACAAGCCCGCCCATGACCCAACCATTTCCTCTTCCCCAGAAGACCTTTTTGCCGTTGGCTTCCCGCTGTCCAAGAAACCGATGGTCGCGAAAGAAGAGATGCTCTTCCTTGTCGTAGAGATGGTCATACGTGACTGAATACTCCTTGTGCATGAACTCGAGGTATCGCTCGTCCCCGGTGATCGACGCCATCCGGGCAAACACTGGCGGGGCCATGAACAGCGCGTCGCACCATGACCACCGGTCGGTTGTCGAGGGGACGCTGTAGTCCAACCTCATCGACGACGCTGGGGGGTTCGACACAATCCAATCAAGCCGCGCCTTCGTGGGATTGAGCCTCTCGGGTTGGTTCTTCAGACGATAGAGGTCAAGGAAAGTCTGCGAGACACACAGGTCATCGGCATGGTACATCCTGAAATAGGGCTGCCATCCGAATTGAGACCCGACACCCTCAAGCCATCGGATCGCCTCTTCGTTCTTTGCCTGTCTGGCCCATGCGAGGATTCCGGAATAGAGAGCCCCATTCGTCCAGTCGAGCTCGTGGTGTTTCGGCCTCGCAGACTCTCTCATTTGCCATATTGCGACTCCGGCCATGACTTGCGCGACATCAGGTCTTCTCAGCCTGGAGGAAAAACCAGGGGCCGGCTTGTCGGTGAGGATGGCTGCCTGGTAGTCCGTATAGTGGCGGTATCTGGATGTGTTCATCCAGAGCACCGAGGGGGATGTTCCAGCAGGGCACCCTGGGACGGCGAAAGGGCGGACATTATCCTGTTTCGAACGGTCCGTGATCGCCCGGGTGCTCCAATGTTCTCCGGCATCGGTGGTTTCCCACCGTTCTATCTC
>JAGDMJ010000387.1 GCA_017860555.1 Bacteroidota bacterium | reverse complement strand
TTCTTCTTGCCGATCGTGAGATTGCAGACCATGGAGGTCAGGGCAGCGCCAAGAGCCCCCGAGAGCGCAGCTACGCTGCCTCCTCCGGGTGCCGGGGAGGACGAAGCCAGTTCGTCGAGAAACATCCTGAGTGTTTGTTTGGAAGCCATGGGGCACCTCAAAGTTGGAATTCTATGACTTTTTTCTTCAGGTCGAACGGTTCAAGGTCATTCAGACCGAGCCCTTCAACGGCACTGTCCAGGAGTCTGGTTTCATCGGTTTCCGCCCCCGCGTAGAACCAGCCGGCCATCGCGAGAGCCTCCTTGGGCGTCAGCCCGACGATCTCGCTTCCCGTCACTTCAATGCCAAGCGCCGCCGCCTCCTTCTTGACTTCCTCGAAGGCCACATGAGGCGGTGTCACGAGGTAATTGACCAGATTGATCGACACCTGGGAAATATTGTGGGCGTCGAGCACTACACCCATCGCTTTCACGGCCTTGAGTGAGCCCGGGATGACCACTTTCTTCCCACGCTCGTCGAGAAGAGGATTGCCCTTCTCGTCCTTTTTCACCCTGCCACTCTCCCGGATGCGCATGGCGATCTCATTCGCGATCTTCACGTTGTTCGTCTTGAGGTTGACGTTATACGCGATCAGGAACATCCTGGCGCCAGTGACAACGGCTCCGCACTTCGTGTTGAAGAGCGCCGGCCCGTAGTCGGGAGCCCACTCAGGGTCCTTCAGCTTTTCCTCAAGCCCTTCGTATTCACCCTTCCGGATGTCGGCGAGATTCTTCCGCTCCGGGCGTGTCGCAGCCTCCTCATAGAGATAGACCGGAAGGCCGAGCTCTTCCCCAACCCGCTTGCCGAACAGGTGGGCGAGCCGGATGCAATCCTCCATGTTCACACCGGTCACCGGCACAAACGGGACCACGTCGGTTGCACCGAGGCGCGGATGCTCCCCTTTGTGCGTGCTCATGTCGATCAGCTCAGAGGCAGTCCGCGTGGCTGCGAACGCCGCCTCCACGACGGCGTTCGGTTCGCCCACAAAGGTCACCACGCTGCGGTTGTAATCCTTGTCCGGCTCGGCGCTGATGAATTTCACACCGGGCACCGCTGTGATCGCCCCGCCGATCACATTGATGGTTTTGATATTGCGTCCCTCGCTGAAGTTCGGAACGCATTCGACGATCTTGCGCATGGGCGATGCCCGCATGTGTAACAATGGGAAACGAAACTAGAATTCCAGGATTGTGCCATTCTTGATCGTCTTGACCAGATGGTTCATGCCGAAATGATATGCCAGGTGCGTATAGTCCGGCACGTCCGCAACAAGCAGATCGGCGTTTTTCCCCACCTCGATGCTGCCGCACGTGGCAGAGAGCCGAAGGGCCGCCGCCCCGTTCAGCGTGGCTGCACAGAGCGCCTCCTCCGGCGACATGCGCATCTGCGTGCATGCGATCGTCATCATCAGGGGCATGGAAAACGACATGCACGACCCCGGGTTGAAATCGCTGGCAATGGCCACGGGAACGCCGGCGTCGATCAACGCACGGGCAGGAGCATATCCATGGTTCAGAAAAAAGGAAACCCCCGGCAGGAGCGTGGCGACAACCCCGGCATCACGCATGGCCGCGATTCCGGCATCGTCGACGCGTTCCAGGTGATCCGCGGATGCCGCACCTACCTGCGCCGCGAGTTTCGCTCCTCCAAGCGACGTCAGTTCTTCAGCATGAACCTTCGGCATCATGCCCCAGGCCTTCCCCGCTTCCAGGATCCTCCGCGAGGAATCGAGGTCGAAATACCCTTGCTCGCAAAACACGTCGCAGAATTGCGCCAGGTTCCTCTTGCCAATGTAGGGAATCATTTGCCCGATCACCAACTCTGCATATGCCGCGCGGTCCTCCGTGAATTCCGGCGGGACCGCGTGGGCGCCGATGAACGTCGCGACCACGCCCATCATCTCCTCTTCCTTCAGTTCATGGATCGCTTCCATCATCTTGATCTCGGCATCCAACGTCAGCCCGTACCCGGTCTTGATCTCCACTGTTGTTGTTCCCTGCTTCATCATTTCGTTCATATAGCGCAGGGTCGACCGCTTCAATTCCTTCTTTGACGCGGACCGGACATGCAACACGGTGTTCAAAATGCCACCTCCCTGCCGTGCAATGTCCTGATATGTCGCTCCGGCAGAGCGGAGCGCAAACTCGTGTGCACGGTCTCCCGCAAACATCATATGGGTGTGGGAATCAACGAAGCCGGGGACCACGACCATGCCCGCGGCGTCGAACTCCTCGATGCCCTGAGCCCGCGGCGGCAGCATCCGGTTCGCCCTTGATGTCCATTCGCTCATTGGTCCCACCCAGGCGATCTTGCCTTCCAGGCAGAGCACTCCCGCATTGTCGACGATGCCGAGCTCCCGCATCTCCTTTCCGGTCTTATATGGCCTGCCCTGCGAAGCAACCGTCACCAGCCGGGAGATATTCTTTATGAATAGGTTCAATGGTCGCTAAGGCTTTGATGTTGGGAGGGCCATGTGATGAAGCACGACGGTGCAGCAGACCCATGATACGAAAGATGGGGGTGAGGAGCAACAAGCCCGCAGTTCTTCGTTCTGTTTCATCGCCGTTGTTGTATGTACTGCACCAGCGTCGGCGAGAGCTGCGGGTAGTCCGTTTGTTGCTTCATCACCTCGATATATTTCAGGAAGAAATCTATGGGACCATTGGCGATGGTTTCCGAGAGAGCCGCCCGGCCGAACGTGTTGTCGATCTGGCGCGCGATAATCATGCCTGTAATCGCCCCATAGTTCTGCCAGTATTCGGACGTGTTGGCCGTGCGAATCAGGTCCGCAATCCTGTTGGGCGACGTTCGGGGCGAGAGAAGTTCTTCAGAATTTCTGTTGAAATCCGCGAACGCCGTGCGGACCCGGTCGGGCCAATCCATGACCAGGCGTCCACGCGTACGCTGAATCAGCGTCAGGTAGTACGCAATGCCCTCATTGTGCGCAAGGTCGAAGAGCCGGTCAAGATTCGTATGGCGCATCGCGTAATACTGCCGCCAGACAGGAGAGGTGTCTTTGTACGCCCCGAATGCCGCATGGAAGACTTCGTGAGCCACCACACTCATCAGCCAGATGAAACGCTCGTCCAATTCTCTCCCGTACCCGACAGCTTTTGAGAGGTTCACGACAATGGTCACTTCCCCCTGTCCCTCCCCCACAAACTGCGGGGTGTCCCCGCGCCAGATGATCCGCTGCACGTACGCATCGATGTTCTGATGGCCAAACGCGACAAAATACACAGGGATCCTGGTCGTGACCCTCGCATTGGGAGGGAAGAGTTGTTCGACGGTGCTGACCACTTTCTGCCCGAAATTTCGCTGGCGCAGCGCAACGAGAAGCTCCTTGATGGCCCCGACGTTGCTCCGCGCTTCACCGATCCGGAACGGATCATCCCCCTGACTCTGGTTGTACTTGGCTGCCTCCAGGCTCTGCTCGAGGTCCTCAAACCCCAGTGGACGCTGGGCAAGATATTCCGTTGTCGCGAGCGCGATCTGGCTTCCGCGCAGACGGGCTACCTGATCGGGATGACCCGAGAGGCCACCAAACAGCTCAACGGTCTGATCCGCCGAGGCGAAGTTCTGGTCGAGGAACACATTGAACTGCGCGTAATCCTGCG
Organism: Bacteroidota bacterium; assembly: GCA_017860555.1. Taxonomy (GTDB): domain Bacteria; phylum Bacteroidota; class Ignavibacteria; order UBA10030; family UBA6906; genus JAGDMJ01. Next base: position 203 of record JAGDMJ010000387.1, on the reverse strand, counting down.
CAGGAAGGGGAAGGATGTGGAGAACCAGCAGGAAGAGTATGCCCGCGAGGGGTCTGAAATGCATCCGAATGAATCGTTCCAATTCCGCCCGTGTCTTATTGGCGAAGCACCGAAAGCGCATCATCTATAGCATAAGAAAAAAAGGGCGCCTTGGCAACTGCTAGCCGCGTCTCCGAAGCAGCCCGAATTCGGGGGGGGGGCAG
>JAGDMJ010000386.1 GCA_017860555.1 Bacteroidota bacterium | reverse complement strand
TGGGCAGGTATTACCGATTGCACCAGGTGGACCTGGATGGCTCAAGTCATTACTCCGATGCGCTCTCCGATGTTGCTGCCGGAATAGAGGCTGAGCCGCTGGCACATAGTTACGCGCTCCGGCAGAACTACCCGAATCCGTTCAATCCGAAAACAAGGATCAGGTATTCCGTCCCGACGCAATCTGGACAAGACGGGCAGGTGCCAGGGGCCAGTGATGTCACGCTGGTGGTTTACGATCTCCTGGGCAGGGAGGTGACGACCCTCGTCAATGAGACCCAACAGGCGGGAAGCTATGAAGTGTCCTTCGATGGAAGCGGCCTGGCGAGCGGCACGTATGTCTATCGAATGAGCGCAGGGGGCTTTACAGATGTGAAAAAGATGGTGCTTACCAGGTGAGCACCGGGACGCCTGGTGCTGCGTTTCGAAATCCCACACTGGCAACGGTGTGGGATTTTTGTTGGCACGGGTGGGTGACTCTCGCTCTGCGACTACAAAGTGATCAAAAATTACAATGAATCCTTTGTGAAGCCGTGCTTTTTGTGGTCAATTATGAGATCCTTCCAGGGTGCCGCGTGCTTGATTTTCCGTACGAAAAAGGATACGTTTGGGCGGGGATTTTCGAAAATAACACCTGGACTTTCCATGAAAAGATTAGCCCTTTTCGTGTCGGTGATGGTCGTGCTGGCTGCGACCATTCTGGAAACTGCCTGCGCCCAGCAAACGGAGGGAAAGTGGATGATCGGTCTCTCGGGTGGACCGAACGTCTGGGTTTCCGACTTCAATAAGCTTCAAATGGGTTTCGGAGGTGAATTCCTCCTCGGATACGGCTTGGACAAGTACTTCTCCCTTGGCCTCACCGCCGGGTATGAAGAATTGAAAACCAATCAGCAGCCGATTCTCACAGACCTGGACTACGGTTACCAGCTCGGGGCCGTGAAGTTAAAGGCCATGCCTGTGTCAATCATAGGCATCCTTCACCTGTCGCCCGGCAGCAATTTTAATCCTTACGTCTATGCCGGAGTGGGATCCTTCAGCTTCAAGAGATCGGCAGCGTCTACTGTGTATCTCCCGGGCGGAGCGTCACTTCCCGCTGGATCGTATCTTCCCGACAGCAAGTACCGCACGGCGCTGATGATTCCAGTAGGGGTCGGCTTTGAGTTCTTTGCATCAAAGAGTCTCTCTGTTGATGTCAACCTTGGTGCCCGGTCGTTTGGCAACTGGATTGACTTCCGGCAGAACAAGTCGATCGACGGGATGCTCACGGGGAAAGCCGGGGTCCGCTTCTACATTGGAAGAGGGGACGACGATGATGATGACATGGACGGATTGACGAATATCGAGGAGCGCCGTTATGGCGCTGATGAGAGCAATCCCGACACGGACAACGATGGCTTGAAGGATGGAGAAGAAGTGAAACGGTACCGGAGCAACCCCCTTCGTTCCGACACCGACAGTGATGGTATCGCTGACGGAGCAGAAGCTCTGCAGTACGCCTCCAATCCGGCGAAAGGGGATTCCGACGGTGATGGACTGAGTGATGGAGATGAAGCGCTGAGACTAAAATCTGATCCTTTGAAACCTGATTCCGATGGTGACCTTCTTTCCGATGGAGATGAAGTCCTTATATATAAAAGTCATCCACTGAAGGTGGACACGGACGCAGATGGATTGTCTGACTACGACGAAGTGATCACATACAAGAGCGACCCCATCATCGCAGATACTGACAAGGACGGACTGCTGGACGGGGAGGAAGTGCGCGTCACCCGAACGGACCCGGTGAAAGCGGATACGGACAAGGGAGGAGCGAAAGACGGAGACGAAGTGTATCGTGCGATGAACCCCCTCGATGCAACGGACGACCACCTTATCGCAGCGATCCAGCTCGAGAAGGGTAAGACCGTCGTCCTCGGAGGGGTGACTTTCGAAAGCGGCAGCGCCAAATTGACGAAAGCTTCTGAGCCAGCCCTGCAGAAGGCCCTTCAGGCCCTGGAGCGGAACCCACGTCTGCGAGTGGAGATCGCCGGTCACACCGACAGCCAGGGTCAGGTGAGCACGAACGACAGATTGTCGAAGAGCCGGGCCGAGGCAGTGAAGTCCTGGCTGGTGGTTCGCGGGATCGCCGCCAATCGGTTGACCACCGTTGGGCAAGGTTCCCGGTCTCCTATTGCGTCGAATCTCACGGCTGAGGGAAGGGCGAAAAACCGGCGCATCGAGTTTCAGGTGAAGTAGAGCCTGGGTGAATCTCATCCCCCCCTGCCCCCCTTCTCTTATTCTAAGAGAAGGGGGGCAGGGGGTTGAGATCAATTCAGCACCATTTTCTCTCCGTAGCCCTGCAGTCCGCCCGAGCACGCCAAATTGACTTTCAGACACGCCTTTCGTACTTTGATTATCAAGATGTCCCCTCACAAAGCCACTCCGGGGAAGCGCTTTTGGTCACCGAATACGGGTATGGCGTCATAGCCGCTGTCTGCGGAATCGCCCTTTTAGTCTGTGCCGCCTCATGGATGTTGCTTGACGTTAGCTGGTTGAAGTACGCCATCACGGCGATTGCGGTGGTTGCCCTGGCCTTTACATTGAGTTTTTTCCGCGATCCGGAGAGGACAACCCCAGCGGGAGACGACCTGGTCATTTCGCCTGCCGACGGCGAAGTCGTGTTGATCAAACCGGTTCAGGAAGACGAGTATTTAAAGAAAGAGGGGGTGCAGGTCAGCATTTTCATGTCCCCTTTCAACGTTCATGTCAACCGCTGGCCGATCAGCGGGACCGTGGAGTACTTCCGGCATATCCCCGGCGAATACCTGGTGGCGTACGAGGAAAAGTCGTCGGTCCGCAATGAGCGCACCCACATCGGCGTCCGGGGTGCGAAGATCACCGTCCTGTTCAAGCAGATTGCGGGTTATGTGGCGCGAAGGATCGTTGCGGATGTGAAGGAGGGAGATTGTGCGGTCGCGGGAAATCGTTTCGGGATGATCAAATTCGGGTCGCGTGTGGATGTGATCGTTCCGGCGAACGCGGAGGTGCGTGTGGCACTGGGCGACAGGACGGTTGCAGGCGAAACTGTGCTCGCCGTCGTACACTAGACTGGATTGATGGATGAAAATCACCCGTGCCGTCGTTCCGAGCCTGTTCACGGTCCTTAATATGTTCTGCGGGTTCATGTCGCTCATCCATGCCAGCCGTGGAGAATATGTCAACGCCTCCTGGTTCATCGTGCTGGCAGCCGGGTTCGACTCCCTGGATGGCGTGATGGCGAGGATCACAAAGTCGTCCTCGGAATTCGGAGTCGAGATCGATTCCCTGTCGGACGCGATCTCCTTCGGTGCAGCCCCCGCTTTCCTTGTCTACCGCATGTCGCTGTATCAGCTTGAGGCGATGGGGATCATCGTAAGCTCGTTGCTCATGATTTTCGGCGCCCTGCGGCTTGCGCGCTTCAATGTCCAGCTTGTGGGATTTGACAAGGATTACTTCTCCGGACTCCCGATCCCGGCCAGCGCGATGACCGTGGCTTCGTTCACGCTGAATTATTACTCGGAAACGACGGGATTGGATCCTCGAGCGGAAGTGTTTCTTCCCTGGCTCTCTGTCCTCCTGGGACTCCTGATGGTGAGCAAGGTGAAGTACGATACGCTTCCGAGGGTCTCGCGCCGGGCCCTCAAAAAAGAGCCCTGGAAGTTCGTGTTTGCCGTTCTGGCGATCGTTGTCGTGTTTGTTACCGGTGGCAACGCAATTTTCCCGCTGCTTTTATTGTTCATCGTTTTGGGGCTGGTGCGCTATGTCATCACCACGGGGAGGAGAATCCTGACCCGTCCGCATGCCGAGGACGATGAGGCAGTGGAACCGACGCAAGCGGAACC
>JAGDMJ010000385.1 GCA_017860555.1 Bacteroidota bacterium | reverse complement strand
GCGGTGTAGGCAACCATCGTTCGGTTGACGGGCCCTATATACCAGTCAGTTGAATGCCCGCTCTCACTTGCCGGTCCGAAGGCCCGGTGCACCTCGTCCCGCGTGGATCCCAGACCGATGCCTTCCCTGGTGGTGCCAGCGTACGGGGGACCGGCGCTGATGTAACGGGCCCCGACTCCCCATGAGCTAGGTTGTCTCCAGATGACAATCATCAGCCCGGCATGGGATCCGGACGTGTAGTACAACGTACAGCCGTTGAAAGCCACAGGGGCATCGCCGGGCGAGACACCACTGCTGATGGCACTGGGAGGCCCGAGTTTACGGACGACGGTCAGGGAATCGTCCCCGTGTGCGATGCGGTCAATGCTCGTGTTCCAGACAATCCGCCCCGCGTTGGTCTCTGGCCCCAGATCCGTGCAACTGATGGGCAACAAGAGCAGAGCACAAGTCGCAATGAGAAATCGAGTCAACCACAGCCTATACAAATGAGTGAGCGTCGTGGCCGTGCCTGTTAGCTGCCGTTGGCGCCCGACCCGCCACGTGCCATGTGATCAGAGTCGAATGGTAATCGTCCTTGACTATGGCCTCCGGTCGAATCGGGAGTCGCTTCAGGCAGTTGATATTCTGTCTTCGTACCGATGGCAGCTCCGACGCCCAGGCCAATGATCGGAGCAAGAACCATTGGAACAATGCCCACCATGCCACTCATACTGTCTCCGGACTCGGCTTGGGCCACCTTTGCAACTGCATAGCCCACGACCAATCCGCCGACAAGCCCCAGACCGAAGCCCCCGATTGCGCCACTGAAATGGTCGACTCGACGGATTGACAACACTTCTGCCGTGGGAACATAGCCCCGTCCAGAATCACCGGTGAAGAGACAGGAATCGCGTGTCAGAAGTACATCCGATACGGCGAACTCCTTCCCGTTCCGTGGAAGGACCGTCGCACTTCGATCGGCACACCTGCGGTTGAGCGTCGCGACGGCGACCGTATCGCCTCTTGGTGTTTCATTGTCGAATGTCACAGTGTAGGTGTGGGAACAGCCCGACACCACCCAGATCAGAATCCCGAGCAAGGGAGGAAGCAGTCGAGGTACAGTTTTCATGAGTAGCAGGTTGATGATGAACTGGAAAAGATGCCCATACGGGTCGGGTGCCCGCCTGTTAGGCGCAGGCAAAGTTCTATGTCGATGGCGTTTTACAGCACAGACCGTCGACGCGTGCAAATGCCTGTCATACCACCCTCACAATTGAGTCCGAGCATTTGACCGCCTGTCGCGTACAAGCTTACCACTGTGAAAGATCCCGCGCATGGCGCGATCTCGCCAATCTCGAGTGCCGTCGTAGAACCGTTTGTTCGTATCCACCGTGGAGATTAGCACGCCGGCGACATGTCGCCGCAGGCGGCCGGTGATAATGCCGTCTGCTCGTACAAAAAAGCTCGGAAAACAGCTGTGTCGGGCTGAGGTGTTGCTGCAGCTCACCCAGACGTAATTCGCGGTGGCGGCCGCCTGCACTGATGCCGGCATTCTGACCTCCGGGTAACTCGAGCCGCGGTTCAGTGCGTGGTATCTTGCCCCTACCTCAGTAGCCATAATCGCGACCCGTTTCGGGGAAGCGTGACCAGCGTGAAAGGAGTGAAAGACTAGCTGTGCGCCCCGACGCTTGTATTCCCGGTACAGTTCCGGGAATGCGTACTCATAGCAAAGGAGTACTCCACAGCGGACACCCTTTAGGTCGAAAGTTGCGAAGTGTCTTCCAGGACTGTAGTACACTAGATCGGCCTTTGAGCAGAACATCTTGTCGTAGCGATCAATGATTTGGCCCTGCGGATTGATTACGTACGCGCTGTCATGCGGCTTGTGACGACCTGTTAACCGATGCGTTGATCCTAAGATGACCCAAAGGCGGGTCTGCCTAGCCAGATTCAAAACATGACGCGTGGCTGCCTGGAGCCGAGACCAATCGAAGTGATAATACGACTTGAAGTCGACTCCTGCATAGCCGGAGAGACTGGCCTCTGGAAAGTGCGCGACGTCAGCCCCAAGACTACGAGCTTCCCGCATTTGAGTCTCCACGTACCGTTGATTACGGCTGATGTCCGCATCGACTGGAAAATAGCATGTGGCAACCGATATCCTCATGGTGATCTGGCCTTATTCAATTAGTGGTACCGCAAAACGCCCTATCAAATGAACTTTGCTTGCGCCTAACTCTTGGCTTTCTGAAATGCGTGTAGTTGGCCGCACGAGGCGGGAAGCCGCGTTGCGGATCTAACTTGCCCTGGCCTAAGGCTTCTCGCCTATCATCTCGTCAATCGGACTCCGAATCGACCCAAGAACCCGCTCGCTAACGTGTGTGTAGATCTCCGTCGTTTGTATCAATAAGTGGGGCGTATCCAGCGAATGATACAGGAGGCGTCGATGGTGGACGGTGGTCATCCGGGTTTAGTCGAGACCTTGCGGCAAATAGCGACACCAAAGGTTACTCCGATTTGGAGAAAGATGCAAGACGGCGTGAGCCGCGCACCAAGCCTCCCCACGGATTTTTCCGCCTGGATTTGGTGTTTAATCTACACGGTGTACCCAGTCCGAGGAAGAGTACCGGGTGCGGACGAGCTCAGCAATGCGATCTCCGGGCACATCTTCCAAGGCTTCTTCCACGCCCCATTCCTGCCGCACGGATTGTTTGACGGCGGCTGCGGGAACACCCAGGTTGCGCAGAAAGCGTTCATGCGGCCGCCCCTTTCTGTAAGACGGCTCGCGGGATGGATGAGGCAGGAAAGGCGAAATCAACTGGAGATTAAAGTTCAGCAAAACCACACCGTGAAAGAGGATGAACCGCTCCTTCCTCCTCTGAGAGTTGCCCGAGAACTTCAAGGAATCGATCGCCAGGTCCGTATGCCCCCGGACTTCAACACCTCCCCCTGTAACCATGTCAACAGCACGGCGGAGGCGGTCCATGACATGGACGTTGGTTCCCTGGATCGTCGAGAGCGGACCACTCGAGCCGGTCCGAAGTATGAGCGCGTAGTCCAGGCACCCGGGACCCTGAACAACCGTCCCTCCTCCGCTGTACCTTCTGAGGATGGGAACGCCTGCAGTCCGACACGCTTCGGGATAAACTTCCGTACTCACCCGGTTGGAGTAGCCGAGCACGACGAAGATCGAGGAGGGTTCCCAGAACCGGAGTATCTCCCGGTCGTATCCCTGCTCGCACATCTCGAGCAGAGCTTCATCACAGGCAAGGTTTTCTTCGGGCGTAGGATAGGTAAGATCCAATAGCTGCATGAGCTGCGTATTTGATTGAGTAAAGAGAAACTCGTACATTGTGTACCCTTGGCGGGCGTCCCCAAATACCCTCATCCGAACCGAAAGCGGTTCAGGACAGGTCTCGAATCTCGAAGCATGAACCTCGACCTTCCGTTTGACCGCCCGCACCGAAGCGGTACTTGCTCTTTGTCGTATAGCCTTGAGGGAACGTGAAAACTGAAAATAAAGAACAGCAGACTCTTCCGCAAGATAGTGGCCGCGACACCACTGCCGAGAGGGATAAATGGCTGGACGCTCTCGAATTCGTTCTCGAGTCGGTCCTCAAGGAAAGGGACAGCACCGAAGCTCCCTTGTTGCTCAGCAAGCTTGCCACCCGATTGCGGGATGCAGGCGTGGACGTCCCCACTACCGTGGGCACCCCCTACATCAATACCATCCCGGCGGACAACGAACCACCATACCCCGGCAACCGGGAAATCGAGCGGCGCATCAAGAGCTACACCCGCTGGAATGCCATGGCCATGGTGGTCAAGGCCAACCGGCTGCATGGCGGACTCGGCGGGCACATCTCAACCTACGCATCCTCGGCGAC
>JAGDMJ010000384.1 GCA_017860555.1 Bacteroidota bacterium | reverse complement strand
TGAATCCGGGACCGGAAGAGGGACGATGCCGAACCTCATCTGAGGAGCAAACTTCTGGATCGCCGCCACCTCCCAGGGGCCGGCAAAGTGCGTCGCTTTCTTTTCCAGCAGGAACACGTCACCTCCACCCGTCACTGCGCGCGGAAAGAGCTTCCTGCTGTAGCATTCGTGGAAGAACGCCATTACCCCTGCGGCTGCGGCATTGTTGAAGTCCACCTCGCCCCGCGCGAAGAGGGTTCTTCCCCCCGATGCAGCAATGTAGAAGGGGTAGAAATCGAAGAGCCTCTGCCACCAGATCGGTCTGATATCGCGTTCCCCCATCCAGATGTCGTTCTGGCCGTCGCCGCTGGTATCGCGGGAGACCTTTGCGCCTGCGCTCAAGTACTCGGTGTAGGTCTGCGGAACGCTCCCGACTCCGGCTTCCTCCAGCAGGCGGATGTTGTAGAACATCATCACGGGGTTCGACTTCCACGGCATCTGGTGGAAATGGCCGTCGGGACTCCGAAAGCCGTCCAGGAGGTCACGCGGGATTCTCACACCGGCTGCCGAGTCGAAATCGGGAAATGCGTCGAGCTGCACCAGCCCGCCCGCCTGCGTGTACTCATGAAGGGCGCCGGGCCAAATATTGGAGCAGACGTCCGGCGTTGTTTTGCCGGCGATTGCGGCAAGCAGCACTTCTTCTGTGGACTGACTGACGGGGATTGGCTGCATTGTCACAAGGATGTCAGGATGGAGCCGATTCCACTTCTTTACAAGTGTATCGGCAAGGAGGACTTCCTGGGGATTGGGTGCAGGCCAGTAGGTAAGTTCTACGCGCGCTCCGGATGCATGGGGGGTGTCATCCCGGGAGGAGCAACCGGGAAGGGCGAGGAGGAGGAGCACACAGGGAATGTAGCACACGATCCGGCATTGCATGGCTTAGAAGAGTAGTCCAACTGCGAAGACGTGGACTGCATTCAGCCTTCCATAGTTCGTGTACGCATAGTCAAACCGGGCTTTCAGATCTTCACCGAACAGAGGAGCGAGCACGCCCGCGCCGAGTGAAAGACCCCCTTCGCCGTCGATCAGAAACAGCGACTGGTACCCTCCGCGCAGGAAAAGGATCCGCCGGAATCCATATTCGGCCCCGAGGTTGACGCTTTCGTGATTGTCCGAAGGATGGAGCGCATCGATGGCAAGCGTAAGGAGATGGTCGTCTGACTTGATCACATCTGCCGCGATGCCAATCTGGAAGTTCATCGGGAGATCCCAGCTATCCATCTCGATGTTCTGAGGAATACGTTGATTGCTGCCGTACACTGTGGGGTCGACCGGATGGAAGGTCCGCGCGTCACTGCCTGCAAGCTGCATCTCCGTACCGAAGTTCGTGACGGATGCGCCGATCCGGAGCCCATTCAGGAATTCCGTGGTGAACAAGGTTCCGACGTCCAGCGCAAATGCCTGTGACTTCATATGCCAGATGTGCTCGTCGATGTATTTCACCGTGAAACCGATTGCGAACCAGTCCAACAGCGTCCGTGCATAGTGGAGGCCGATGGCGTAGCTCCCTGCCTCGAATTGCTCCCCGGTTCCCTCGGGTCGTTCAACGGTGCGGACCGGCTGATCGTCCATCGAGAGCTGTGTGAAACTGATGCCCAGGGAGCCGAAGTCACTGAGTGGAACGCCGACAGCGGCGTAGTCGAAACGCATGTCGGCAATCCAGTACGCGTGATTGAAGACCGCCTCCCCCGAGAGAAGCCGGGCGAGGCCTGCGGGATTCCAGTACAGGCTCGTGATGTCATCCGCAGTCCCGACAAACGCGTTTCCCATGGCCATCGCTCTGGCGCCGACGGGGATCTCGAGGAAGGGCGCTGCCGTTGTGCCAACCTTGGAAACACTTTCTTGCGACCGTGCGGGAACGACCATCCCCACGCCGACGGCCATGCCTACACACAGCACGAGAATGCGATTCACGGCTTCTCCTGCAGAAGGGATTATTTGATGACTGCGAACCTTCCGATCTTTTCACCGATGCCCGGGGCATCGACGTGGAAAACATAGATTCCATAGGCCAGGTCCATGCCGTCCTTGGTCACCAGATCCCAGGACTCCTGACCGTTTGTGAGCTGAGCATCGTGGCTAATGGTTTGAACGAGATTGCCACGGACAGTGAAGACCCTGATCGTGCACTGTGCGGGGAGATTGATGAAGAAGATCCTCCGTTCTCCGCGCCCCGCCTTGTACGGGTTCGGCGGCTCCCACGACGCAGCCCCGACGTAGGGGTTCGGGACAACAGCGATCTTGTCAAGATCATTGGCAGCCGTCTGCGCATCCACGGACGCACGCTGGATCTTGAACTGGAATTGTTCCCCTGTGCGGAAAGGCTTTGTGGTCTTTACGACAAGCGTGTCTCCCAGCGTCGGGAATACCGGCGGGAGAGCAGCGGAATCGACGGCCTGCTGGAATCCCCACGCCGTCCGGTAGTTCCCCACCACAGCCGGCTTCCCTACACTGTCCCCCATGACGATCACAACGCGGTCACCGGGTGTGAACGCCGCGTCCTTGTCATTATCGTAGAAGAGGAACTGCATCCTGAGGTTGTCCGTCAGATTCCATATCCTGAAATCCGTGGGCGTCGCGGGCGGACATCCAAAGAAGAGCCCGGTAGTCGAGGTGTCTATGACGTGGTCCGCAAACTGCATTTCAAAGTCCGCCGGGTACTGGACGTTGCTGGTCAGGAAGGCCGAATCGAGAGCCACAGCAGGCAGGGTGTTCGCATTCGAGCCCTTGGTCCACCCCGTGCTCCCGGGGATCACGGTCACCGTTGAGTCGTTGAACACATACACGATCATCCCGTCTGCAATCACGAGTTCCTGTCCGACCACCGTGATAGGCTCCTTCTCCACAAACACACGGCCGTCTGTCTGATCGGTGAACGTGGCAAGGGGAACGGGACCATTCTGAAACACTGTCGGGTTTTCAAACTCAAGCCGGTAGATGTGCTCGGATCGGAGCGAGTCCTGATTCAGAACGTCCATGGAGATGGTTCCGCTCCCCGGCCCAGCGTGGAGAATATCGCCGTCAACACCGGGTTCCACGTATCCTGCGACAGGCGCAGAGGGAACAATGACTGCGGTATTCACATCGGTCTTGACATTCCCATTGATATCCACTGCTACGATGCTCGTACACTCTGATGGAGCGATCCCGTCTGGCTTCCCGTCGGCAGTGACCGTGACGAAACCCCTGTCATACGAAACAACGGCATAGTAGTATGTCTGCCCGTTCTGCAGCTCCCTGTCAACATAGACGTGGCGGAGCCCCGTGTCGTTGCCCACGTCGAACTTCACGCCGTTGACGTCAATCGGATGGAGTCCTTTGATGCCGTTCTTGAGGTCGAACTCTGCAATCGGCTTCCGGAATGTCGATTTGCCGTATGCGTCGGTGATGATCATGACTTCAAGGAAATTAGCATCTGTTGCCCGGTAGATCCGGTATCCCTCGAAATCGTATTCCTGGAGGAACGGATCATAGCTCTGCTCGGCAAGGTCGTCCCAGTAGAGCGTCGCGCTCTGGTCCCCCGGGACGACCGTGACGCGGGGCTTGTCCGGCGGTTTGGCAAACCGATAGTTGGCATTGTAGATCTGCTGCACAGCCTTTTTGCGTCTGACCAGATCGTCCCGATCGTTGCCGAACAGGAGGGCCATCGAGAACCTCTCCGTCTCAAGCTGCTTCAGCGGGAAGAGATTCCCGGGAAACCCATTCTCAGGGCGGGCTCCCGAGGAAAAGTACATTCCAAGATTGACATCCTTGAGTTGTTGCACGGCGCTGGTGTCTGTGGGCGTCGTCAGAGCCGTCCAGTTCTGCTCGTCGTTGGTCAGCTCATAGAAA
>JAGDMJ010000383.1 GCA_017860555.1 Bacteroidota bacterium | reverse complement strand
CCCACTTCGGTCTTGCCAGGGCGTACGAATCCACCAATGATACACTGCAGGCCCTTCACTATTACGCCAGGTACCTGACGATCGATTCCACTTCAGCCGATGCACTTGAGGCCAGGGAGCGTGTCAGGCTCCTCGCGCACACCATCAACCATAACTAACCGGGAAGGAAACGCCAATGAAAAAACGGAGAATGACCTTGTCCAGGGTGCTTGCCAGCGCGATGACTGACAAGGCTCTGATGCGCGCCCTCCGCAAAGGGGCAAAAGAGACAAATGCCCTCCTTGCACGGCGAGGTTTCGCGCTCAGCGCGCGGGATCAGCGGACACTCATCACCTTGACTCCCGCACCGAAGCCCAAGCCCTTGCCGCCGCCACCACCTGCATGGGAGCCTGTTTTCACAGTGGTAAAAGCAATATTGACCGAGTTGGATGAACGGATCGCAAAACTTGAAAAGAACGGTGGGAAACGCAGCAGTTAATCTTCACGACGCTGAGAATTCACTTGTCATAGCCTCAATCAGGCGAAACCTCCGTAGGCTCGTGAAGGGTTGGGGGGAGAGACCCACACGAGCGCTCCAGCGCTATGTCGGGAGATGGTCATCGGCTAATGATCATCCGATCCGGCCCAGTCCGACAACGCGCACGGAGCCGATCTGGCTTCTGCTCCCCCATTGGCTTGCCGATTTGTATGTTCTGCATGGCAAACGCCGCATCATCGACCGGAACTTTCTCTCGCACATCCTCTGGGCACAGTTTTCCCTGTTTCTGGCGATCAAAATCCAGGACGATCTGTTCGACAAACAACTCGTCGATGGGTCGACCATCTGGATGGCAGATGAGTTCCTGCTGGAAGCGCAGCGCCAGCTGGGAATGCACTTTGCCGGCTCGAAGAGCTTCTGGGATTTCTATGCAAAAAGCATCTCAACGACCGTCCGCGCCATTGACCTGGTCGACCGCTACCAATCGAGACGCTGGCCGGATTACCGGGTCATGACGAGGTTCTATCCCTCCATGTATGCGATTTGCCGGATTGCGACACGGGCCGTTTGTATGAGAAGTGGAAACAGCGATCATTTCCGGAGGGCATGTCGGTTTCTCGACCTGATGGCTCTAACTGGCCAGGTGCTGGATGATCTCGAGGACATATGGGAGGATCTGCAAAGAGGCAGGATGAACGCCGCGGCTGCGTTTCTCGCGCCGCGGCTCCGATATAGCGGAAGGGGGAGCCTGAAGGACCGAACCGCGATGTTCCAACGGGATGGCGTTGAAGGGCTCTTCAAACTGTTGCACATCCACGTTCAGCAGGCTCAAAGGACAATCCGATTCCTCGAGAACTCCGAGCTGACAGAATATCTCAAGTCTTACTCGGATTCTTTGGGCGCATTGAAGACTCACCTCCTTGCCTGAGACCACTGGATTACACGGGCGTCCCCACGGCGAGTGGGAGGATTGCCAGGTGACTTGATGTCAGCATGACTGACAGGAAAAAGCGGATACAGGCAAAATTGGCGAATCGATAAGTTGCCCCTGTGGGATTCCCACGCTTTTGCCCCCCATAGTGCAAGGGAGTATTTGCAGCAAGGAGCTGCGCCGTTCAAGTTTGACATTGCTCCTTTGATTCAGTATACTTCGGCACAAACTACCCGCAGACCTGCCGTGAAAACTCTGCCCGCACTCCTCGCTGCATTGTTGCTCACCCCTCTTCTTGGGGTCGGAGCGACTCGGTTTTACAACTATTACAGCGAAGGCCTCCGGTTCATGGAACAGAAGGACTGGATGCGCGCTGTCGAAGAATTTAAAAGCGCCGCTTCGCTTGAATTTGAGGATGCGGGGCGAAAGCGAACATACGGAACCAGGTTCATCGAATACTTCCCGCACCGTGAGATGGGCATTGCCCATTATTACCTTGGCGAGTTCGAGATCGCGCGGAAAGAACTGGAGCTCTCTCTGGCTTACGAGGATGACGAGCGGACCAGTGAATATCTCCAACTGGTCAGACGTGGTGTCTCACCGGAGGAATACGCGGCACGCATCGAGAACAAACCGGACGAACAGGAAGAATCGGTGGACCCTGTCGTGCCGGTTCCCAAGCCGAAGGCTGAAGTTGCTACGCGCTCCGACATCCTTCCTGTCGGCGCCCTGACCTATGATCCATCTCGCGTCACACAGGTGGGTTCACGACTGGCCCTCGCAGTCATGCCTTTCGTTGGAAAGGGCGAAGCCAAGGATCTCGCGGAACCGATGACAGAGGAGATGATCGCTCAGTTGGTGACGCTCCGAAGATTCAAGGTGATCGAACGGTCCGCACTTGACAAGGTGCTTGAAGAACAATCCCTTCAGGCCTCAGGCCTCGTCGATGACAAGACAGCGACGAACCTGGGCAAGCTCGCCGGCGCGGACGCCATCGTGGTCGGGAGCCTCAATATTGCCAAAAACCGCACCAAAGTGAGCGCCCGTGTCATCGACACTGAGACAGGTGAAACCATTGTGGCAAAGGCCGAAGGATCCGAGGGAGTGAGCTTCGCGGATGCGGAAGCGGTCACGCAACAGGTGGCAATCAAGATTTATAACGAACTACCTCTCGTCGAGGGGTTCATCGTCAAGTCCGAGCCCTCCCTGTTCTATATCGACATTGGCAACGAAAAGGGTATCCGGAAAGGCTCGAAATGTGTTGCCTTCCGGGAAGGAGAAGAGATCAAACACCCGGTGACCGGAGAGGTACTTGGCAAAAAAGTGACAAAGCTCGGGGAACTCATCGTTGTCGCAGTGTACGAGAAAATGGCGGCTGTCCGAGTGGCAGAGAAAGAGGGGGACATCGTCGTCGGCGACAAAGTCGTTGTCAAATGAACATTCCATGTCACCTGCCTGTTTACTCCAGGAGAAATCCATGCGAAACCGTCGTGTTCACGCTCTCGTGATATTTCTGCTTGCTGCCACAACCATTCTCCCGGCTCAGATCAGGTTGAACCATCAACTCAACATCACCGGTGCCGGGGCGCGAGCCGCAGCGATGGGCGGAGCATTCATCGGCGTTGCCGATGATGCCACAGCGATCGTCTGGAATCCAGCGGGCCTGACCCAACTAGAACGGATGGAAGTTTCGGCCGTGGGGCGGTACATATTCGAAGACGTCGAGCAAAGCTACAACAATCAACCCAGCGAGAACGAGAGCGAAACCCAGACACATCCGGTCTTCAACTTTGGAAGTTTCGCCATTCCCTTCAGCATGGGGAAAGAGGTAAAAGGCGTTTTCGCCGCAGCCTACCAGCGACAGCTGGACTTCTACTACAACAATGCTGACTCTGCCTCCGAGGCTAAAGAAACAGGTGGAGCGGATACCTTCTCGCCAGGGCTTGCGCTCGGGATCGGCTCCATCTTCTCAGTCGGCGTCGCGGCAAACGTCTGGTTCGGCAGCGACACTTATGAAATCACCTCGCTGCCTGCCAGAGACGAAAAGTGGACCTACGACGGTACCGTGAAGGGGGTAAACTTCCTCGTCGGCGTTCTGGTTGATCTCAGTGGACTTCGCAAGCCGATCCCCATCAAGATTGGCATGTGCGTCCGAACGCCGTTCGACCTGAATTCAGATTATTCCTACAACTTCACTCCTCCCCTCTTTGGTCAATATTCGCAACTCGAGGCGTCGGTGACGCGGGAAATGCCGTTCATGTTCGGCATTGGCGCTTCTGCCCGCCCGTGGGAGAACCTGACGCTTTCTCTGGATTACGAAACGCGAAAGTATGGAGACAAACAGACCGTTTACTCGATAAAGTCCCCCGTTCTCACCGAAACAGAAAACATCAGCGAGAGCAAAAGCGATATCAATCAGATCAGAGCCGGCATCGAATACCTTATCGTAACCAGGGGAGGAGTG
>JAGDMJ010000382.1 GCA_017860555.1 Bacteroidota bacterium | reverse complement strand
CCTTTCGCGCAGTGTTCTCGAGGAATGTCTCCCGGTCCCAGCCATACTCTTCCGCCACTTGAGGCAACAGGAGACCCCGCTGGTGACGCAATTCCAGGAGAAGGCCATGTTTGCCGACGACGATGTCATTGACATCCAAAATCCTCTGGAGGGTCGAGAGTACGGAAATTTCTATCCGCGTCTGCTCGAGTTCCCGCAGAGAAAGAGGAGAGAAACGTGGGTCTTCCAGTGCGGCCTTTTCAGCCACCTCGGCAATGACTTCTGCAAGAGCTACCGGAGCCTGTATATAGCCGATGCAACCTCGCAAATTTCCGTCAATCCGTAAGGTAACAAATGCCCCTGCCGGCCTGGCCAGGTTGCCCTCCGGGGGAATTTGCACTGTGGAAGTCCGCCCATGCAACGCATCACTGATAGCTTTCCGCGCAATGGCCAGAAGCTCCCGTCTTTCTTCTTTGGTAAACATGGGGTAACGTAACCATAAAAACAGAGATTTTCAAGGTAAGGCGGATGACACCCTGTGGTCGTTTTTTCCGTGTTCCTATCTTTTTTTCACTTTCTCCTCGAAAAAACCCCCCGATCCTTGTATTAACTATGAGAGGTCTTTCATGTCTCCTTGCTTCTCTACCACACCTTGGCTAAATTTGGGCTACTCAAAATGCCTTTTTGGGGGCACCAGGTGGCACAAGAACAGGAGAATTCCATCATGCCTTTGATGGTGAGCATATCAGGAATCCGTGGAATCATAGGAGAAAGCCTGACACCCGAGGTCGCTGTCCGCTATTCTTCCGCTTTTGGTGAGTATTGTCGAAAAGGAACATCCACCGCGCCAACTGTTGTGGTCGGACGGGATGGCAGGGTCACCGGCAAGTTTGTTACCGATCTGATTATCTCCACCCTTCGGGCAAAAGGGGTGAACGTCCGCGATCTTGGTATATGCCCTACACCAACGGTGCAACTCGCCGTTGAGCGGTCCGGAGCTTCCGGTGGAATTGCGGTAACCGCCAGCCATAACCCTATTCAGTGGAACGGAATGAAATTCATCGCATCCACCGGGATGTTCCTGGACGGCGATGAAAATCGTGAACTCTGGTCGCTCGCGGAGGCAGCTCCTTCGTATGCTTCCTGGGATCGGCAGGGAACTTACGTGGCCGATGACTCCTGGATAGGAAAACACATCGACGCCGTACTGTCTTTGCCCTATATCAACATGAAGACGATCCAGGCGCGAAAGCTCAAGGTGGTCGTCGACTGCATCAATGCGGCCGGCGGGGTGATCGTCCCGCAGATGCTCCGCCGATTGGGGATTGAGGTGGTGGAGATGAATTGCGACGTGTCCGGCATCTTCTCGCGGACACCGGAACCCATCCCGGAAAACCTCACTGCCCTGACCGAACGCGTCCGGAAGGAAGGCGCTGATCTGGGTATTGCGGTCGACCCGGATGTTGACCGCCTGGTGTTGGTCACCGAGCACGGTGAGCCGTACGGTGAGGAGTACACCATTTCGTCGGCCGTGAAATTCGTCCTCGAAAAGGAGACCGCTGTGCAGGCCCAGAAGGGACATCGCCAGCAGATGATAGTGGTGGTAAACCTTTCAACAACCAGGGCCGTGAATGACATCGCTTCCGAATACGGCGCCACTTGCCTGCGTACGCCGGTTGGAGAAATCAATGTGGCGAAGCGGATGAAACTCGCGGGCGCTGTAATCGGCGGGGAAGGTAGCGGTGGCGTGATCTTGCCTGCCGTCCACCTGGGGCGCGACGCCATCGTTGGCATCGGTTTGCTCCTGCAAATGCTGGCCGAATCGGGCAAGACGCTTTCCGGGCTGAGGATGAGCCTCCCGCTGTATTACATCACCAAGGCGAAGATCGAGACCGGGAAATCCTCCGTTGAAGAGATCTTCAAGGCCGTTGAGGCTTCCTATGCGAAGGATGGCACCATCAACATGGATGACGGAATGAAGATCGACTTCCCGAACAGCTGGGTGCACTTGCGGAAATCCAATACGGAGCCGATCATGCGCATCATCGCCGAAGCGCGTTCGAATGTCGACGCGAAGCACCTGGTGGAGCGCCTGAAGAAGGACATTACTTCGTATACCATGTGGAGGATGCCCTCCTCCTAGGAACAACGCTGTGGATCTTTCATGACCGTCGACCCGCGCACGCTCCTGATGCTCCCGAGGATTCCGGGCATCGGGATCATTCGGCTCCGAAGCCTTGTCAACCACTTCGGTGACCCCGCCCGGGTTCTGGAAGCCACCCCGAGGGAGCTTGCGGCGGTGGAAGGGATTGAAGAGAAAACGGCGTTGGGGATCGCACGGTTCTGCCGAAGTGCCGACATGGTCGAGGTCCGGCGCTATGCCGACGAACAGTTGCATCGGCTGCACCGGGTTGGTGGGCAGTTTGTCAGCCTGTGGGACAAGGAATATCCCTCCAACCTCAAAAAGATTTACGATCCTCCCATCGGGCTGTTCACCCGCGGGACATTTGACTCCAACGACGCCTACTCGATCGCCGTCGTAGGGACACGCAGTCCTTCGTCGTACGGAATTCATCACGCAGAGCGTTTCTCCGCGGACCTGGCCGGGAAAGGCCTGCCCGTCATCAGCGGTTTGGCCCGGGGCATCGACACGTGCGCGCATGCCGCCGCCCTCAGGGCGCATGGCCGCACCATCGCGGTCATAGGCTCGGGCATCGACCGGATCTATCCTTCCGAGAACACCCCGCTGGCGGAACGGATCACACACGCGGGGGCCCTGGTCTCCGAATACGACATGGGAGCCAAGCCGGACGCCGTGAATTTTCCCAGGCGCAACCGGATCATCAGCGGCATCGCCCTTGCGACCCTGGTCGTGGAAACGGGCGTTGAAGGGGGCGCGATGATCACGGCCACCACCGCTCTCGACCAGAACCGCGATGTCTTCGCCATCCCCTGCGCCATCAACGAAAGGAAGGAGAGCGGCACCAACCGGCTGATCCGGGAGAGCAAGGCGATGCTGGTGGAGTGCGTGGATGACATTCTCGCTGAGCTTGCTCCTCGGCTGCGCGGGCTGATCAGCAATTCCTCTCCGGTGCAACGCGACCTCCCTGCGGACCTTTCTCTGTTCGAGCGACGGATCTTCGAAGCGCTGCCGGAGGACGCACCCCTGCACATTGATGCGCTGGCCCAACGTTCAGGCCTCTCCACCTCCGACACGCTCGTGCATCTCCTCGGCCTTGAGATCAAAGGCATAGTGCGGCAGACGGCCGGCAAGATGTTCTCACGCCTGTAGGTCGGACCTCCGTTTCCCCATGCCCGGACCGGGGGCGAGCCCGTTCGTCCCGTCCTGTTGTTGCCGAACATAACAGAAGGTTGGCCACCAGGAGGGATTTTCCTTTTTTTATTTCCCGGAAAGTCGTACCTTATGCCTGATCATCATGACTTGGGGAACAGGCATGCTTGTAATAGGTGAGGCAGTCATCGATGACAGCGTTGGTCACGTCTCCTTTTGTTGCGATCTTCGCGTCTGCAGAGGCGCCTGCTGCTGCATCTCCGGGGGACGGGGTGCTCCGCTCGAAGACGAAGAAGTGCAGGAGATCGAGAAGGCCTACCCGATCGTCAGGCAATATCTCAGCGCAAAGAGTATCCAGGCGATTGAGACAACGGGCCCCGTGGACGGGCACCCGGGAGACCACGCCACGGCGTGCGTCGACCAGCAGGAATGCGTGTTCGTCTACTTTGAGAACGACATTGCCAGGTGTAGTTTCGAGCTCGCCTGGCAGGAAGGGAAGATCCCCTTTCGCAAGCCGATCTCCTGCCACCTGTTCCCGATCCGCGTGCACACCATGGGGCGCGACTTCCTCCGCTATGTGGAGATCGAAGAGTGCGCGGGAGGCAGAAA
>JAGDMJ010000381.1 GCA_017860555.1 Bacteroidota bacterium | reverse complement strand
GCCCTGCTGGGCGCGAAGTATCAGTTGATTGTCATCCACTTCCATGCGATTGCCTTGATGATCATCAGAGAATTAGACCTGGGGAGGGCGCTTATGGTTGTAACGGAAAAAGGGGCAAGAAGTTAGAATGAAAGAAGTACAAATGCCAGGTCAACGAAAAGGGAAGAAACCGATCGTATTTGCTTGTTTTTGCGGGGGCGGCGCCTGGAAACCCTAAGGAGCAGACGTCTGACGTCTGAGGGCTTATTTCCGATGTTTGTTTGTGCCCGAGAGACGTGTCCCTGGAACCATCGGTGCCGCGGACCCGATGGTCACCGAAAAGGGAGGAAACCGCTCGTATTTGTTAGTTTTCGGGGGAATGGCGCTTGGAAAAACCAAGGCGTCTGACGTCTGAGGGCTCATTTCTGATGATTGCTTGTGCCCCCTGGTGTTTCCTGTTTCACCTTCACCCTTGTGTGCTTATTCGCTTTTCAGGATGTCATACAGCACCGCCCGTGCCTTCTCCCCGCCGATGTTCCCGAGGTAGTACACGGCATCGCTGCGCAAGTCGTAATCCGAGTCGGTCCTGGCTACCTTTGCCAGGAAGTCCACTGCCCGGTCATTCCCGACGTCTGCGATCCGGTAGAGTGCCGTGGCTCGCTGATCTTCATGCCGGGCGGGGAGCGACGCGTAGAGCTGCTCGAGTGTCTGGACCGTCTTGTCCTTGTCTTTTCCCGACTGTCCGATGTTGTCGATGGCAATTACCTGCATCTCCTCGCTTGTGTCCTTCTGAACGATCGCCATGTAGACGGCATCCACATCATGACTTGTGAAATCCGACAGCAAATTCAGAGCTTCCCTGCGGAGCGCAATGGGCTGCTTCGTGTCCAGTGCGACCTCCTTGAGCGTGTTGAACGCTTTATCGTCCTCGGTGTTTGCTCCGATGGCTTGAAGGGCATCGAGCTTCAGGCGGGTCTTGGCATCAAGCCTCTTTTCTTCGATCATGTATGGTGCAGGGGTGTACAGATGAACACCACGAACGCGCCTGTTCAGCCGCCGCAAATTCCGATTGATCGACCGCATCTTGGAATCGAGCGTGTAGACCTCGGGTGCAACCGTAGCATGAGGGGCAAACACCCCGGTGCCGCGCTTCTGGTCGTTGAATTCCGATTTGGCGACTGCCATTAACTCCATCTGGGCCTCGATGTTCGCCATATCGGCCACGGCATCGTCATAGTAGGAACTCTTTGGATACTTTTTCACGAACTCTTTGTAAGAGCTCAGAGCCTTCTTGAGGTCAGTATGCATGAGAGCATAGGCTGACCAGTACCTTGCATCGTCGATGTAATCGCTCTTCGGGTACTTGTCCTGCAACTCGGTGAACTGTTTCTTTGCTGCATCCCACTTCTCGTCGAGGACGAGATCATATCCTTTCTTATAGACGGCATAGTCCGGACCTTCCTGGTTATCCGGTTCCTCAAGCCAGGCAACGGACGCTATGGGTGTTGTGGATCTGAACCCACTGGACTGACCATATCCTGAAGCCGCCAGAAGGAGGGGAAGAATGAGGAGCGTGCCCAGAATTGTCCGTTTCATTGCACTGTTCCTTTCGCGTAAAGAAGATGGGCGGAATCATACACGGCTTCCGCCATGCGGATTTTAAAAAGGAGGTTCTCCTGATGGATCCCGCTGCGGACGATTTTCATGTTCGGGATCTGCTGTTCATCACTGAGGTTCGCTAGTTCGATCAGAATGCGGCTCATCGCGTCCACAAGCTGATCCACTCTTGGATCGAGCGCACGCTGTTTCAAGTAGCGGGCCTCACGAACCAGCTCGCGTGAGGCGCGCTGTTCGACGCTGAAATCCACCGGTTGTGTTTCATCGGTCTCCAGGTTAGCGATGCCAATGAGGAGTACTTTCGATTTCCGGAGGTACTGGCTCATCCGGTTATCGGCGTAGCGCATGCGAAGAGGCGGCTGAAGCGCAGATGCGGCATACCCTGGTTGAAATAGGTTCTCCGAAGCCGTGGGCTTTTCGTTGTCTGTCCTGTGTGCGTCCTCCGTGCGACGCTCCAGGGGAATCGGCATGCTCCTTGAACTGTCCACAAATACCACCTCACGGGAAACTTCCGGCCTGTTCACCAGCACCATGGCCAGTACGAGCACGGCCAGGGCCGATCCGGCAAGCGCGAACGACCCTCGGTGGAAGAAGAAATACGAGTGAACGAAGTCCCGGAGGTCGGCAAGAGGGGACGTCCTTTGCCTCCGACGCTGGATACGGCCTTCGACCGCCGTCGCAAACGTCGCCCAGAACTCCTCTGACCGAGCATCACTCGCGGGGCGTTCCGGCCGGCCGACGAGTGACAACGCTTCCTGCATCCGGCGAAAATCCTCGGCGCATGCGTTGCAGGAACGCAGGTGCACCTCGACGGAGAGGCGTTGCTCCTGGTCCAATGTCCCGTCAAGGTAGTCGTAGAGCGACAGCTGTATCTCGGAATGTCTGCTCATATTTCCCCCGCTCTCAGGAATTGCAGCTTCTGTCTCATCTTCTCCAGGCCTCTGAACAAGTGCGTCTTGACCGTTCCTTCCGAGCAATGTAGAATGTTGCTCACTTCGCGGGTTGACAATCCGTTCATATGGCGGAGCATCACGACGGCCCGTTGCAACGTCGGCAAGTCGTGCAGGGCACGCTCAATGTGACCCGCCACATCAAGATCTTCCGACAAGCTTGCCGCCGTATCGCCGATCATATCCTCGTGTTTCCCGTCAAGTCGCTCTTCTCTGCGACGTTTCATCTGGCTCACCCGGTTCAACGAGAGATTAGTGACGATGCGATACAGCCACGTGCTGAAAGCCGCATCACCTCGGAATGAAGCCAGAGACTCGTAAATGCGGACGAACGCATCTTGCGCGATTTCCTCGGCGCCGTGATGGTCGTTGACGAAGCCATACGCGATGGTATAGGCCTGTTTCATGTGGCGCTCGACGAGGCAGCGAAATGCCTCGCGGCTGCCGTTCTTCGCCTCGGATATCAGTTGCTGCTCGTCAGCAGCAGGCATGCGCAAACCTCGATGCGTGAGCTTTGAGGATTAGACAATCGGAGGGGACAATCGGTTGACAAGCGACAGACCGGAAGAGCCAGCGTGTGGACAACGCAGACGCGTTCTCCTCCCGCTGGCTCTGCCGCCGGTTCAGGCAAGCGTCTCTTCCTGCTTTGGCTCTTCTTTGGGCTGCTCCTTGAATATGACATCCTTGAAATGCTGATACAGGTAGGACACCACCAGCAAGACCGCCCCCAATCCAATAAACGAGAAGATCCGGTAGAGTGTTTCGAGGAACGAGAGGTCGTAGATGAATATCTTCAGGATGGTGACTCCAAACAGAATGATGGAGATGATGCGCAGGCTTTGCCGACGCCGCCAGATGCCGATGGCCATCAGGGAGATCGAATAGAGCAGCCAGACCCCCGAGAGGGCAAGCTGCTTCATGTTCTCCAGGGCGGTCCTTGAATCTGTGGTACCGCTCCCGGAGCCAGTCAGGAGGCTGAGGCTCTTTTCGAAGAAGTCCCGGGTCTCTCCCGTGAGCAGAACAAGGATGAGGACGACAGCGAAGATGCGTAAGGCGTCGGCGCTTTCCCTGCTCCACTCCATCTCTTTCATCTTGCCGAGCATGGAGGTCATGACGAGAGCCGCGCCGATCACCAGGATCGTGGCGAGCACCCGGTAGTTCGCGAGAAGAACAAACTGCTGGACCGGGGTGTACGCAATTCCCCTGATAGCAGCCATGCCCATTGCGAGAAACATCACGAAGATCCCGCTATGCAGGAGGGGAGAGAGCTTGCGCTGCCCCGCTCCCCATCCGAAGGCAATCGCGAGAAACGCCCAGACCAGAGCTTCCGTCATGTAACGTTGGAAGGAGA
>JAGDMJ010000380.1 GCA_017860555.1 Bacteroidota bacterium | reverse complement strand
GATCGGTGCACGAAGGGATCGTAGTTCAACCCGGGCGCCGAGAGCCACCGGGCCAGAGATTTGACCATACGCATTAGATACCAGGAGATTCTCATGATACTCGTGCCCCATGTGCGCTCATCCACCGCGGCGATGTGCATTCTTGTTTTCGCCGCCGCTATCTCGGTCGCATCTGCACAGCAGAAGCAGAAGACAGTCGACGAGCTTACCAAACAGGCCGACGTCGTCGCCGTCGGCAGGGTCACGGCGCTGAAATCCGAGTGGGACGAGGGCAAGACCCGGATCATCACTCGCGTCACTCTCACTGTCGATGAGTACCTCAAAGAGGGAACGGAGCGTTCGAAGACCGTGAACATCGTGACGCTGGGCGGCGAGATCGGTGACGTCGGGGAGATGTACACTCACGTCCCCACGTTTCGACAGAGCGAGAACGTTGTTGTGTTTCTGCGAAAGGATAATCGCGGTGACTATCGCGTTTCCGGCGGCACGCAGGGAAAGTATTCGATTGAGAGAGATCCCGAGAGCAGAAAGATGATGGTGGGTGGAAGCATCCCGGTTGAGGATTTCACCACATCGATCAAGCGGAGTATCAACCGGTAATGCGCCAGCCTTCGATGCTGCTCCTTCTGAAACCGAGTCGAACGATCAACGGAAAGACATCAATGAAACACGTTACTCTCTCAGTCCTCCTGGCGATGACTATAGCGCCCGCGCTTGGGTTCGCGCAGCAAGACAAGGTATTCATTCCGTTCAACGGTGTTCTCTACCAATATCAATTCGTCAAAAGCACGGATACCAAGACAAAGACATTTTCGGACCCCACAAAAACAGACGCGACCATTGGAGGCTGGGCCACCACTCCTTCGGCTCAGGGCGCCTGGGGCACGCTGAATAAGCCTGGCACCGACCCGTGCCCGCTCAACATTGCCGACAACATTAAGATCACGTGGCCCTCCGGTAGAGATGTTCTGATCAGAAGGTGGATAGACGCCGATTCGCTTGCGGGCGCTTCCAATGTGCGGATCACCGTGGCTATTGATAACGCGGTCATTGTCTACTGGAACAATCAACCGGTCTACTATGCATCGAACGGTCAGCCGGCGGGCCGATTCACTCATGACGTCTGCGCGACGGAGACTTCCCCGGGCTCCAAGAAGCCGGCCGGCGACGTTACCTTCACGATCCCCAATGACTATCTCGATTCCACGGTTTCGACCAATGGGAAGCCCCAGTATCTCTTGGCCGTGCGAGGCGTGACGCTCGCCGAGAAGAGCTACCTCGACATCAAGGTGGTCGCCGACTTTGGGTACAAACTCACAACGAACGCCGTGGGACCCGGGAAGATTGATGTCTCTCCGGTGAAAGACTACTATCAACCCACCGACAAGATCACGCTGAAGGCTACCGTTACCCAAACAGGCTATTTCTTCGGCAGGGGACAGAACCCGGCCACGCTGCAAACCGGATGGGACGGCGTCCCATTTGCTGCAGGCGCGGATACGTTCGCAAATCCTGTGACATTTTCAATCAGCCGGAACACCACTGTCACGGGATATTTCAGCCCATTCCCCAATCCGCAGGATCCCATCAACGTGAGCACCAATGCGGATCTCTCATCCACTGGTGGAACAATTGAAGGCTCGTTGCGATGGGCGCTCGAGAAGGCCGAGAAGTACCCTGGCCCGGATGAGATCATCTTCCCTCCCGGCTTCCCCGCTGGACCCATAAAGCTCGACAAGCCGCTCTCGGCAGCGGATCTTGTCATTATCAACCAGACCGGCAATCTGATCACGCTTGAGCCCCGCGACTCCACCAAGTTCGGAACCGGTGACGCATTCGAGCTGCCGGGGGTATTCGTCAACTGGGGATACTCATCGGGAGGCATTACGATCAGCGGGCTGAGAATCCAGAGGTTTCCCGGCCCGGGATTGTGCATCAACAGCAATGGGAACACAGTCCAGGGGTGCGAGATTACGCTGAACGGCGGCGACGGCATTTGCATTGAAGACGGTAACGTCAATACGATCCGGGCGAACAAGATTTTCGCGAACAAGGGGCGCGGGGTCTCGGTCAGCGAAGCGTCTATCAGCGACACGATCCCGCCGCCGTCGGGCAACAGGATTCAGGGTAATTCAATCTACGCGAACAGCGGGCTGGGAATTGACCTCGCCGACAGACTTGGTGGCTTCGGGGTCACCACGAATCGTTACCTCCCCTTCTACGACAGCGACGGAGGAAAAACCTATAGCTGGAATGATTTCATCAACCGGGCGCAACACTATCCCGATCTGGAAGTGGCTGATCCTCAGACGAAGACGGTCAAATGCCGGCTGTACGCACCGGCCGGCAAGAGCTTCAGCATCGAACTTTTCCGCGAACCCCTGCCCAACGATGACGAGAAAGCAACACAGCAGCTCCTTTCATCAACCGTGACCGACATCGCGTATCTTCAGGAGGGTGCCTCGGGCAGCGGCGTCTATGCCTTCGAGCTGATCACACTGCAAGCGTTTGACCTCGGCGACGTCATTTCGGCCACAGCGACGGACGAGAATGGAAACACCTCCGAGTTTTCGCCTTTCCTCTATGCCGGAGTGAAGACCAGAGTGTACGGGCCGGTGGAGCACCCGGACGATCCTTCGGATGCCGTTGTCACGAATCGCTGGGTTGCCAATACGACGTTCAGGGGACAGCCTCTTCACTGGCCGAACGGGGTGGCTACACTCTCAATCGCAGAGGGATTCCCGGACAAATACGCGGACACGGCCTCAGCGGCGATGGGATCCTCCGGACCCTGGAGTTACCCCGGCTCGCCCCTGACCATCCTGAAAGATGCAACTCCAGGACCCTTCAACGCATGGGGCGGCGTACCTGACGGTGCGAACAATGTCGTGTACACGAAGAACTTCACGGGACTAACAGGGGCGGGGTATGAGAATGCCCTCGCCATCTCACGGGTCCGCTACAACAGCTTCACGGGCGAGATCTTCGATGCGGATGTGCTGATCAATGGCGGGCTGGTGGACTACGACAGCAGCTACGTCTTCGCGGCCGTGTTCGCGCATGAATTGGGCCACGCCGTCGGCGGATTGGGCGATATTTACGATCGCAATGATCAGCCCTATAACCTGTTCATGGGTACAAATCCCGCGAGGGGTGAGGTCACCATGTACGGGATCGTCAGGAAGAACGAGAATTATCAGACCACGGTCCACCCGGACGACAAGGAGGGCCTCAACTACATATTCGGCAATGTGCTGCCGTCGAATGTGGATCTGGCACTTCTCATTGACGCATCACAATCATTTGCGGATCCTGCAGGGTACGGCGGGTTCACTGGATCTGTTGCCGCCGCCATGGAACTCGTGGACAGGCTGCGAGAAGGCGATGGCATTGCCGTGATCTCGTTTCAGGGCAACTCGGCCAGCGTCCCGGCACAGTTTGAGAGGATCGGGCCTCTTCCGAATCAATCTCAGAAGGACCTCATAAAAAGCCGGATCGCCGGTATTATGCCCGCACTTGGTGATGACCGAAGAGCGATCGGCAGCGCACTGAAGATCGCAGTCGGCGAATTGAACAAGGCGCCCAGCCCTGGCCGGCGCGCAGGGATCCTCTTCAGCGCGGGGAACGAGACCGAGTCCCCTTCGGCGCTGGACTACAACGAGGTTCTGCAGAAGCTGGGCGGCGCCAACCCTGTGAGGGTATTTACGATGGGATTCGGGAGCCCGGAGGGAGATAACCTCGGGAGCAAGCTCGCTGACGCAACGGGCGGACTGTTCTATGAGACAAATGATACGACGATCAGCCCGAACACCAATCATGCATGGGAAGTCCTCACCGGCCAGCAACTCTTACTGGACTACCTGAACTACAGCGGCGAGAATCAGGCCATCAGCTACAAAGGATCG
>JAGDMJ010000379.1 GCA_017860555.1 Bacteroidota bacterium | reverse complement strand
CTTCGGATCCTGCGTGGACGGGCCTCTGATCCTGTTCATCTTGAACCCGGTCAGCCCGATCTGGTCGGATTCGTCCTTGTCGGTCTGATTGAAATCAGGCTCTCCATCGGTGGGTCTGCCATCATCCTCCCCGGGATCCCTGGTCCCGGGCAGTCCGTCGCCGCCGAGATCATCATAATCCTGCACCCAAGTCAGATTCTCATCCCCCGTCCACCACCGTCCTACTTTGTACGCCGGCCGGGTCTCGAGGCTCCCGTAGAAAGCCTCAAACTTGGAGAGGTTGTACCGGGACTGGACGTACGCCCGGATGTTGTCCTGGCCGGCGATCTCGGTCCCGGCGTCGTTGTCCCGAAGCTCGTCGACGATGCCGTCATTGTCGTTGTCCAGGCCGTCCGTCGAGTTGCCCGGTGTCTCCAGATACGCGTAGCCGAGATATCCGGTCGGGATACAGTTGCCGCTGAGTGCGGTGCCGTGCCCGAACTTGTCCCATGTGTAGACGAGATTGAGACCCAGAGAGCGGTCGAAGTAGGCGTTGTCGTCGTCGGACTCTGCGATTCCATCACAGGAGTATGTCGATCCGCCGACCCCCGAATCCATGTAGAGGCCAAAGATGATATTGTCGTTGTAGTCCGTCGACCCCTCATTGACAATATCATAGTGCCAGAAGATGACATTGGCAGCCTGGGGGTTAGACCACTGGAACCCGCGGACCTCCACGCGAAGTCCCAGACCACGCCTGGTCGTATCCCGGTTACGGTCGGGGTAGTAGTCCCACTTGTCATAGTAGTCATCATCCATGACAAAGTAGCTTTCCTGGTCTGCATTCGGGCGTTTTCCAAAATACCCGTTCCAGCTGCCAGCCCACCCCGGGTCAAACGGATCGGTCAGCTTGTCCGGCCACGATTGCGGCCACGTGCTGGAAACGTTGCTCACGGCGATAGACCGGGTGACATTCCGGGTGGCGTCTGCCTCCAGATAGCCGGGACGTGGCTCAAACCGCATGATCTTGCTTGTGTACGGGCTCTGCTCCTGCCGCTCCCGGAAACCTGTCTCCATGATGTGCGCATCGGCGCCGTTGCGCTGCGTGACCTTGGCAAGCACGAACGGAGTGATACCGTCCGTGTAGTTCATGCCCGACCCCTTTGGCACCTCGGCAGAGTGGAAAATCGACAGATCGACATTGATCGGGTCATCAGGGTAATCTCCCACCATGCCGAAATTATGAAAGGCCGTGCGGATATTGCTGGCGTCATGCGTGCCGGATCGTTCGGCAGTGTTGGTTCCGCGTTGCGATTTCGGGACAACCGGTTGGAGCCCGCCCTGGGCCCGCGCCGGGGCCGTCGCAGCAACTGTCACCGCAACCAGAATGGGGAGAAACAGCGGGATTGACCGCATCGTATGCCTGCCGTTGTGTGTCATGCGTGCTCGCTACAGCTGAACCCTGAATCCGAGTTCAATGCGCCGGGGCTGCGCGAACCTGCCCGGGTTAATGAGCGCTTCGGCGTCCGCAGCCGGGCTCAACGAGTAGTACGGCGTACCCGTTGAGGTAAAGACGAAACCGTTTGAATATCGCGTATCGAAGAGATTGAAGATGCGGAGAAAGACACTGAGCCGGGCGGGATCGATAGAGAAGAACTTCTCGGCACGGATATCGACCACTGCCCAGATAGGCTTCGGGGAGGAATTACGTTCCAGTGAGCCCCCGAACCCCGATCCGATCGAGGGTGTGTACGGACTGCCATCGCCATATCGGAGAATGCCGGTCACAGCATAGTCGTTCTGTTCGTACAGCGTGGCCGCAAGGTTCAACGTGTGGCGCTGGTCCCAGTCGAACGGAATCTGCCGCGGCCGGGGATCCTCCCCCGCGGCCGCCCGGTTTGCCGTCTCCCGCGGGTCACTTGAGTTGCCAACGGCGTTCAGGTACGTATAGTTGAAAGAAAAGGAGAGCGCCGAGGACAGCCGACAGTCGAGCGTCGCCTTGATTCCGTACACCGAACCGAAATCAACATTGGTGAACCGGGCATATGTGGCATCGGCGTAGGTATCAATGAGCTCAACGCCGAGGAGATCGCGGACGTCCTTGTAAAACACCGAGAGATCGACGCCAAGCATCCGGGCGAATTCCTGCTTGAAGCCGAACTCGTACTGGACGGTGAACTCCGGGCGGATGTCCGGGTTGCCCATGACACCGTAGGACACTCCCCCCTCCTGAAGGTTCTCGAGGATGGAGTAGTCAGAGTTTGCGTAAAGGTTTCCGAAGCCCGGCATCTGGTAGAAGTGACCATACGAGAAGTACAGAGCGCCCGCTGCGGTGATCGGATACGACATGCCGAACCGCGGAGCAACGACGAACTTCGTCGTGGTTGGCTGGGGCACCGACTCGGGCGCACCGGGGATGGCATTGGCCGGGTTCTCGGGATCGCTCGGGACTGTTGAATTGGCGTCGTAGTACTCCGCCCGCAGTCCTACACGGATCAGGAAATCCTGCACCTCGATCCGGTCCTGTGCGAACAGGGCAAAGGTCGTCGGGAAGTATCGCCTGGTGTTCTGGGCAAGCGAATCCGCCACGACGTAGACCCGGGAGGCGGTTCCGCTCAGGATCTCATACGACAGGGTCCCCGGGGCCCCGAACCCCACATCAGCGTACTGGAACTCTCCCCCCGCTTTCAACAAATGTTCCTGCGTCACCTGGCTCGTGACTGATCCTTTGACGACGAACGCGTTTGTCTCCTGTTCATACCTTCCGACGTCGTATCCCTGGATGATGGCCCCGAGCTCGTAGTTCACGTCGCCGCGGGGCGCACCCGCATCGTAGTAGCGCTCGTCCAGGGTACTTTCGAACGCCAGGTCAGAATATGAGAAGTAGTTCTGCCTCAGGCTGACCGTATAGAACGTGGTCGTCGAGAGCGTGTGCGTCCAGTCAAGCCCGTGGACGAGCGCCCGGCGTTCCTGCGTCTTCATTCCGTCCGGGTTGAAGCGGTACTGGAAATTGTTGGCCAGGTTTTCGGACGCGTTGCCGATCAGCTGATAGCTGAGCTGGACATCCTGGAGGGCACGTGTAGCGAGCTTCACATGCCCGGACCATTCTTCATACTGGGACATGGACACGACCTCGCCGTCGCCGGTCGGGCTGAACACCCGCCCGCTGAAGTCCGACTCGTCGGTGGGAATAAACCTGCGGACGCCATACAGAGCGCCATCGTCAACAAACCGGCGGACATTCACAAGGAAGGAAGTGCCGGGGATGCCGGTAGGACCGCTCAGCGTCAACGTGCCGTTCCCAATCGCCGGAGGAAGGGATCCATCGGCATACGGAAAATCCGTGGTGCTTGCCGGGATGTATTCGCCCGCGTAGAGCTCGAGTGAACCCTCAAACTGTTCCTCCGATCCGCTCCGCAAGATCGCATTGACAACGCCGCTCATCGCCTGGCCGTATTCCGCGTCAAATGTGCCGGTGATGACCTGCACCTCCTGAAGCACCGAGCGATCGAGATCCAGCACGGGCGAGTTGTCGAACGGGTTGTTGACCGAAACGCCTTCCACCTGATACTGGACCTCGCCGAGGCGACCCCCCCGGAAGTGGCCGTCGACAACGCCCGCCTGAAGGTTCACGACGTCATCGAGAGACTGCACCGGCAACATTTCAATGTCGTCCTTGTTCAGAATCGCCACCGCGCTTGTCTGCCGCCGATCCACAAGGGGACGCTCAGCCACGGTCGTGACCTCGCCAGCCTCGATGACTGCTTCCGCCATCGTGACGCTCACCGTCGCTGTCTGACCGGATTCCACCCGGACGCCCCGGATGAGATTCGTCTGGTAGCCGACGGCGCTCACGCGAACATCGTACGTCCCCACCGGGATGTTGAGGATCGCATAGTATCCCTCTGGGTCCGCTGCAGCTCCAAGCGT
>JAGDMJ010000378.1 GCA_017860555.1 Bacteroidota bacterium | reverse complement strand
TCGGTAGGAAATATCTTCGACACGTTCCTTCTGGATGCCGCAATCACCGCGGGTGAAAGCAAAGGACTGGCGAAGCTGATTTCCCAGCCGAAGGTTACAGCCCAGAACAACAGCCCGGCTGTGATTACCCAAGGCCTTCGCTTCCCGGTACCGGTGGTCGCGAACAACACCGTTACGGTGCAATTTCACAACGCGGCTTTGACGCTGACTGTCACACCGCAGATCACCTATGAGGGAAACGTTGTTCTGGATTTGAAGGTTGAGAACAATTCTCCCGATTTCGCCAACGACGTGGACGGAATTCCCTCAATCCGGACCAGTGAATCCACAACCAGGGTCCTGGTCAGCGACGGGGGAACCACCGTGATCGGCGGAATTCTGACCGACGATGAAGCCACAGAGAAAGACCAGGTCCCCGGCCTGGGCTCCCTTCCGGTTGTAGGAAATCTCTTCAAGAGAAATGCCGTGAGCCGCCGGACTCAGGAAGTGCTGTTCTTCGTCACCCCCCGCATAGTGAAGTAAACACCTGCGGACAGGATTATGGATCGCGGATTGAACCTGAGTTTTGCGGCCCGCGATCCAATCCCTTCTTCACACCACTCCCGCTCCGGCAGTCTTCCCATTCGTCCATTTTGACAACCTGGATCATTGATGCTATTATCCGGCTCCCATTAGCGGCATGCTCAGGAATTGCTTGGCATTCTGCTGCAGGCTCGAAGAGGCACGGGGAAGCATTCATGAACATCAAGGAAGTAAAGGACCTGATTCACGAAGTGCTCCAGAGTGACATTCGCGAATTTGAACTGGAGCAAACCGGCACACGGATACGGTTGAAACGGGGACTTGCGAAAGAAACGGCTGCTGGTTTGTCTCTTGCGCCTCACCCCGTGACCATGAGCTTTTCCATCCCACACCACCCGGTTCCTGAGCAACCAGCAACGCTTGCCGCGGCCGGCCAGGAGGCGGAGGACAGCGCGCTCCACATCATCACTTCCCCAATCGTCGGCACTGTGTATAGCTCTCCCTCTCCCGGAACCGAGCCCTATGTCCAAGTGGGCGACCATGTCCGCGAAGGCTCGATCCTGTGCATCGTTGAAGCCATGAAGCTCATGAATGAGATTCCTTCGGATGTCGAGGGAGAGGTTACGGCCATTTATGTTGAAAATGGCCATCCGGTGGAATTCGGGCAAAAGCTCTTTGCCATCCGTCCCAAACAAGGCTAGCTCCAGGCAATGTTTCGAAAAATCTTGATAGCCAACAGGGGTGAAATCGCACTGCGCGTCATCTGCGCATGCAAGGAGTTGGGCATTCCAACTGTCGCGGTATACTCACAGGCCGATCAGCATTCCCTGCACGTCCGCTTTGCCGATGAAGCGATCTGCATCGGCCCGGCGCCCAGCAGCAAGAGCTATCTCAATATCCCGGCCGTAATCAGCGCGGCCGAGATTACGAATACGGATGCGATCCACCCCGGGTATGGATTTCTGGCAGAGAATGCCGATTTCGCCGAGGTCTGCGAAGCTTGCGGGATCACCTTTATCGGCCCTTCCCCCGAGGTGATCCGGATGATGGGAGACAAGGACGCGGCCAGAAAAGCGATGAAGGAAGCCGGATTGCCTGTAGTACCCGGAACGGACAAGATCAAAAACCCCCTCTCCGGCGCTTCCGCTCTGGCCCGCGAAATCGGATATCCCGTGATCGTGAAAGCGGCAGCGGGCGGCGGCGGCAAGGGAATGCGCATCGTGAATTCGCCGGACGAACTCGAAGGGGCACTTGAGATCGCTCAGAGTGAAGCCCTCTCCGCTTTCGGATCAGGGGATGTTTACCTGGAGAAATACATACAGTCCGCCCGCCATATCGAGTTCCAGATTCTGGCAGACCACCACGGCAATGTCGTTCATCTCGGCGAACGGGAGTGCTCTATCCAGAGGCGGCATCAGAAGCTGATCGAGGAATGCCCATCCCCCTACATCACCCCGAAGTTGCGAGATGAAATCGGCACCCTTGCCGTTCAGGCGGCCTTCAACGTCAACTATGCCAATGCGGGTACGATGGAATTTGTCGTCGACGATCAACATCGCTTTTTTTTCATGGAAATGAACACCCGGATTCAGGTGGAGCACCCTGTCACCGAAATGGTCACAGGTTTGGACCTGATCAAAGAACAGATTCGAATTGCGAGCGGCCAGACTCTTGGATATGCCCAGAAAGATATTGTTTTCCGTGGGAACGCGCTGGAGTGCCGCATCAACGCCGAGTGCCCGGACACATTTTTACCATCCCCCGGCATGCTCCAGACGTTCCACCCGCCAACCGGGATCGGGATACGGGTCGATACGGCAGCCTACAACGAGTACGTGGTTACACCCCATTATGATTCCCTGATTGCTAAGATCATCGCGTACGGCAGAGACCGTCAGGAAGCAATCAGCAGGATGAAACGTGCTTTAGAGATGACGGTCGTGGAGGGTGTTCAAACAACTATCCCTTTGCATCAGAAAATCCTGAATAATGAGGATTTCCGCGCTGGACTGTTTGATACGCGGTTTCTTGAACGGTGGGGCCAGAAATAAAAATGCCGAACCGGAAGGGGCGCTTGCTCCTGGGAACGCCGCACCACTAGAGTTCGTGGATCTCTTTAATGGAGCCGCCCCCGCCACTTTCCCCGTTCGCCGTTACAGCTCATCTCAAATGAACTTCACTCTGCCTCTTATATATCCGATCACCGATAAACAAATCGCGCGCAGGTCCACTCACTTCAGCATCGTCAGGGAGCTGGTGCGCGGTGGGGCACGGTTTGTGCAGATCCGGGACAAATCGACGCCTGTCCGGGATCTGCTGTACGACCTGATGCGGTGCACCGAGTTCGCATCGGCAAAGGGAGTGACGCTGATCGTGAACGACCGGTGCGATCTTGTCCTGAGCGCTGGCGTGATGGGAGTGCATCTCGGGCAGCACGACCTTCCTCCGGAAGCCGCCCGGGAGATTTTGGGAGCGGATCACATCGTCGGCCTCTCCACCCATTCGCTCTCACAGGTCCGCGACTCGAACGGCCGGCCAGTTCACTACATCGGGTTCGGTCCCGTCTACGGGACTTCCACAAAAGAAAATGCACTGCCAGCCGTAGGATTGAGGCGGCTGGCGAATGCCTGCCGAGTCTCATCCCGGCCCGTTGTCGCCATAGGCGGGATCGGTCCCGGGCAGATACGGGAAGTGTTGTGCGCAGGGGCGGCCAGCGCCGCTGTTATTTCCGCCTTGATGAGCGCAAAAGATCTTGCGCGCCGGATGGAGTTTCTTCTGAGGAAAGCCACGGGGAAATGAT
The DNA here is from genome assembly GCA_017860555.1 of Bacteroidota bacterium. Classification (GTDB taxonomy): domain Bacteria; phylum Bacteroidota; class Ignavibacteria; order UBA10030; family UBA6906; genus JAGDMJ01. Next base: position 588 of record JAGDMJ010000378.1, on the reverse strand, counting down.
GGAGCGGGAAAACGCAGGATATGTCTCCAGCACGACATCAGGCCCGGCGTAGAAGGAATTTCGAATCCTGAATCTTGGCGCATCCGCGACCACTTCGTAGCCTTTCCCGCCTATCGATGGAACCGCATTCTCGCCACCGAGCACCAGAGGGGCGACTATGAAGTAGAACTTGTCCACAAGCCCACTCGACAAAAAGGACCAGTGCACACGGCTTCCACCCTCGACCAGAACCTCCGAGATGCCTCTCTGGCCCAACTCCTGAAGGACCACCTGCAGATCGAGCTCCTCTCCGGTGGAAGGAACCGGAAGCACCTCCACTCCCTCTCTCTCCAGCTCCGCACGTCTTGCCTGAGCCGCATCCCTCGTGCAGAAAATGAGAACCGGGGCTTCAGGGCTCGTCTGAAACAGGCGCGCATCGCTCGGGACCTGCAGTTCCGAATCCAGGATGACCCGGGTTAGCGGTTTCGCTTTGCGATGCGTCCCCCGGTAGGTCAGTTCGGGATTATCCGACAGAACCGTGCCCGCACCGACCAGCAGCGCGTCCGCGCCAAGTCTCAACAGTTGCCCGAAATCCCTCCCCTCCGGCGA
>JAGDMJ010000377.1 GCA_017860555.1 Bacteroidota bacterium | reverse complement strand
ATCATCCACCGTGCCGTCCAGCGCCCGGGCCAATTCCTTGTCCTGCCGGAGAATGCGGAGGCCGAAATCCCGTCCGCGAACGTAGAACTCGCGCGCACGATCTTGCAGGCTGTCCTCCAGATAGGCCAGGGCGTAGCTGCTGTATCCCTGACTTGTGAGCACGAGAAGCTGGGTGTTGTCCGGATCGTTCTGGAGCATCACTTCAAGCAGCTTGATATTCCCGGGCAGCGCTTTTTCAGCAAAGTCCAGATCCGACTCCCCGGTGATGGCGGTAAACCCGTCACCCACAATGTTCCCGACAGTCGAAACGGCAATACCCTGAATGCAGCCGGAGAAGAGAAACAACGTAACCAGCAGAGGGAGAAGAGGGCGCATATGGCAGCTCGAACTCATGACAGTATGGTCAAATATAGACAATAGTGCCTTGTAGTGCAAGGCATCACGAGGCAGCGCTCTGCATCAGACAGCGCTTTGCAACTCGTCCGGAAATCTGCTAACTTTCGTTATGCGCATACTCGTTGTGGAAGATGAAAAGAAAGTTGCCCGGTTCATCCAGCAGGGTCTGGAGGAGGAACACTACATCGTGGATGTTGTTCATGACGGATCGCAGGGATTCGCCATGGCTGAGACGGAGAAGTATGACGCCATTGTACTGGATGTGATGCTTCCCGGGAAGGACGGCATTGCATTTACCCGCGAGCTGCGCGAGCAGAAGAAATCGACGCCGATTCTTATGCTGACGGCCAAGTCGTCACTCGAAGAAAAAGTAGGCGGGCTCGACAGCGGTGCTGACGACTACCTCACAAAACCGTTTGCTTTTGCGGAACTGCTAGCCAGACTCCGCTCCCTGCTGCGCCGCGGAGCACAGGATAAAACAACCATGCTGTCGCTCGGCGACCTCGTCCTGGATACCGTCTCCCACAAAGCCCGGCGGACAGACCGCGCAATCGACCTCACGGCCAAGGAATATGCATTGCTGGAGTTCTTCCTGAGGAACAAGGACCGCGTGCTGAGCCGGACGATCATCGCGGAGCATATCTGGGACTACCACTTCGACACCGGCACAAACCTCATCGATGTCTATATTAACCACCTCCGGAATAAGGTCGATACCGGCTTCGAAAAGAAACTGATCCACACAGTCCGCGGCGTCGGCTATGTCATGAAAGAAGAGTGACCGCGATGGCGTTCATGTTTGGTTCGGTGCGGACGCGTCTGACACTCTGGTACACCCTGGTCCTTCTCTCCACGCTCGTCCTCTTCGGCGTTCTGGCGTACTATTTTACCGGTGAGACCCTCTCGGAGAATCTTGACCTCTCCCTGAGGGCTGAAGCCCGCTGGATGCGCGACTTCATCCAGCCGCAAGCCAGCAAGATCAAGCCGGGAAAGCGTTCCATCGACATCATCCTGGATAAGAAGGCCCGCAAGCCTGCCTCCAGAGAAGTTACCGGCGAAGACAGCACAGCCGAGGAATCAGACGAAATCTGGAACCAGATCTTCCGGCACAGCCTGCAGAACACCAAGAAGACCTACTTCCAGATCACCGACCGGCGTTCCAGAATTCTGCACAGGTCCTACAGCCTGGGTACCGACAGCCTCGTCGTCAAGGACACCATCAGCGCCGGCTCCATCATTCTCACCACCGTGTATCTCAACGGCGAGCCGGTGCGCATCGCCGCAACACGCGACAAGAACTTCACCTACTACGTCGGGTACCCGATCGCGGACCTGCGGGAACTCCTCGACAACTTCTTCGTCATCTTCCTCATTCTGACACCGATCGCCGTCGCGCTGTCGATCATCGGCGGGCTTGCGCTGGCCAAGAAGGCGCTGCAGCCCGTTGACGAGATCACCACGCGCGCACGAACGATCACAGCACAGAACCTCGATCAAACCATCCCGGTCCGGGCCGTCGATGATGAAATCGGGCGCCTCACTGCCACGATCAATGACATGATCGGCCGCCTCCACGCCTCTTTTGCCCAGGTGCGCCAGTTCTCTGCCGATGCATCCCATGAACTCCGCACACCCCTCACCGTTATCCGGGGAGAGATCGAGCTGGCTCTGCGCAGCAAAAAGTCGCCCGACGAATACCGCCGCGTCCTCGAAAGCACCCTCGAGGAGATCCTGCGACTCACATCCATTATCAACAACCTCCTCACACTCGCAAAAGCGGAGCAGGGGTTGACGACAGCGGACTTTTCGGAAGTGGATCTGAAGAGCCTGGTGGAGGAGCTCTACGAGGACAGCACCGTCCTGGCAGAGGGAAAGAACATTGCGGTGACACTGAAGACGAATGCCCCGATCACCATCGTGGGCGACCGCACGCGCCTCCGCCAGCTGTTCCTGAACCTGATCGACAACGCAATCAAGTACACGCCGGAAGGCGGAACGGTCACACTTGCGATGGAACAACAGAATGGTTCGGTCTTCTTCCGCGTCGAGGACACCGGCATCGGCATTCCTCCGGAAGACATCGGAAAGATTTTTGACCGGTTCTACAGAGTGGATAAGGCCCGTTCCCGGGAGCTGGGCGGTACCGGACTGGGCCTCTCTATTGCCAAATGGATCGCAGAACTGCATCGCGGAACCATCACCGTGTCCAGCGAACCCCAGAAGGGTTCGGTGTTCACGGTGCAGCTTCCCCTCAATTGACGCCCGCCCTTCCCTGCCGCTTTCTTCCGTCCATCCCTCACGAAGTCATGCGGCCCGCTCAGCCGTAACGGGACAGCGAGCCGTCCCTGCTGCTGAGCCGGGACAGCTTAGAAGTCATACCCGAGCGAGAAATAGTACTTGGGCGCCGAGAAATTGGCGTAGGTCCACGCCCAGGCCACATCAAACCGCAGCAGGAACGCCAGAAAATAGATGCGTGCCCCGGTCCCCATCCCCATGAGGAGATCCCGGGTCACGGTATTGCCCATCTCATCTTTGGTGAACGCCACGTAGTCACGTTCTTTGTTCCAGGCGCTCCCCATATCAAAGAACATCACTCCGCCCAGACTTTGCAGTCCCAGCGGAAGCGGTCCGGCCTGAAGGAATGCCAGCAACGGATAGCGCAGCTCGAAATTGAACATGGCATACCGGGAGCCGATTGCAGCGTTGTAGTTGTATCCCCGCAGCGGAAGGCCGGTCTGGAGAAACATGTAGTCTTCAGCGTTCTCGATGGGGATGTATCCCCCTTCGAACGTGTAGTTGATCCAGCTCTCCACACCTCCCACGATAAACTTCTGCGGGTTCTTGCCGAAACTCCCCCCTCCCGCCAGCCGCAGGCCGATGGTGTAGTTTTTGCCCAGCCGGACATAGTGCCGGTAGTCACCCGTGACGTTCACAAAGCTCAGACCGTTTGAACCCAGCTTGGGTGTGCCGTACAGATCGACCCGGTACCGCGTGCCGGCCACCGGATTCAGAAGACCCCAGAGCGATGTATCGTGCGTGTAGCTCACGCTCGGCACAAGTACGTCCCGGCTCTGCGAAGGATCGCTGTTCTGATCCAGGTTGTCGCGGGAGATGCTGAACCAGCTCAACCCGAGTTCGATGCGGCGGAAACGATCGAACGGGTAGAGGGCCTGGACTGCAGCGCCATAGGTCCGGAATCTGTACAGGCTCCCTCCGTAGATATCGTCCACGATCACGAACCGGGCGCTGTGGAACCCGCCTATCCCGAAATCCCACCGGTTCGGCAGGTAGTAGTACTGCAGCGCATAATCGCTGTTCTTCAGGTCCAGCAGCAAATTGGTCGCAAAGATGATCTGATGATCGCCCAGAAGGTCGCTGAACGCCATGATGGTGGAGCCGGTGACGCCGTAGAACGTGTCGTAACCGGCATTCCCGTAGATGATGTCGGGGGTGAAGTTCAGCTTGTACTTGTTGACCTTGTACTTGCCGTCTTCGTCCACGTTGCCGGCGATCT
>JAGDMJ010000376.1 GCA_017860555.1 Bacteroidota bacterium | reverse complement strand
CTCCCGTGCTGATCGCGACCACTCTCCCGCGGTTGTTCAACGCCCAGGAAAGGAGTGATCGATATCCCTCACCCATTCGATCCTGCGCCTCCTCGATCCAGCCAATGAACCGTCCGAGACGCGAGGTGCGGGCATAGTGTGTCACTCTGGACCACTTGGCCGAGAGCATGGGAGTGAGGGTGAAAGAAACAAAGAGCGAGAGCAGTGTCGAAACGACAATCGTAAGACCGAATTCGCTGAAGATCCGGCCGACCATCCCGCCCACAAGCGAGATGGGAAGGAAGACCACCACGTCCACCAGGGTGATCGCAATCGCTGCAAACCCGATTTCGCTCCGCCCGTTGACGGCTGCAGCCACCCGCTCCTCCCCACCCTCCAGGTGCCTGTGGATATTCTCGAGAACAACGATCGAGTCGTCCACGAGGATCCCGATCACCAGTGCCAGGGCCATCAGGGACACCAGATTCAGCGTGAAACCCAGGAGATACATGAAAAAGAATGTCGATACCAGGGATGTCGGGATCGCAAGCAGCACGATCAGCGAGTTCCGCACGCTGTGCAGGAAGAGGAACAGCACGACTGCCACCATCAGGATGGCGAGTCCCAGGTCCCTGTTCACCTCATGGAGCGCGTTGCGGGTAAATTCCGTAATGTCCTGCGCGGTCGTGAATTTCAAGCGCCCGCCATTTTCGGTCTCCATGCCGTGCATTGCGGCGTGGATCCTGTCGCTCGTCTTCACCGAATTCGCGTCCGATTGCTTCTGGATCACCAGGGCGATGGAATTCTCCCCGTTCAGCCGGCTCAACGTGTAGTTCTCCCTGTAGGTGTCCTTCACCTCGGCGATATCCTTCAGGTAGACCGTGCCGACGGGGGTCGCTGCCACCACCATATTCTTGATCTCGTCGACCGACTTGAACTTGCCCGCCAGCCGGACGATGTACTGGTTGAGCTCCTCATCGATCTTTCCCGTGGGAAAGTCAAGGTTCTCTCGTCCCACGGTCTGCGAAACCTGGAGGATGGAGATCCCGTAGGAGTTCAATTTCTGGTTGTCCACCTCGATCCTGATCTCCCGCTCCTGTCCGCCAACGATCGTGACCGCGGAGACGCCGTCCACCTGCTCCAGGCGCGGCTTCACTTTGTCCTTCACGAACTGGAAGAGCTCTCGAGGCTCCATCTGGCCGGTGACCGAGACACGCAGAATGGGCAAGGCGTTCATATCCGATTTAGCCACCCGCGGCGGTTTGGCATCATCGGGAAGCTTCGACCGCGCGGCTTCCACCGCCCGCTGCACTTCGTTCGTCACCACGTCCACCTCAGCGCTGAAGCTGAACTGCGCAAGGACCACCGAAAAACCTTCATACGAATATGAGCGCACGTTGTCCAGCTTGTTCACCGAACTGATGGCCTCCTCGATCGGCTTGGAAACGAGCGATTCCACCTCCTTGGGACCGGCACCGGGATAGATGGTCACCACGGATACCATCGGCCAGTCCATCTTCGGGAGCAGGTCCACTCCCATGCGCGTGTAGCCAAAGATCCCCAGCACAGCAAGCGCCACAAAGATCATGGTCATGAAGGCCGGCCGGCGTATCGCAACTTCAGTCAGTTTCATTGGAGGATTCCTGTGTTGGTCTTACTTGTACTGGACAAGCGCACCATCTTTGAGGTTCTTCTGCCCGAAGGAAACAACCAGGTCACCGGTCTTGAGCCCGTCGAGAACCTGGAACGAGTCTCCGGACCGGATCCCCAGGCGCACCGTGCGCAGGCGGGCAACGCCATCCTCGACCACGAACACCGCCGGACTCGCCTCACTGCTGACCAGGGACTCTTTCGAGATCGTGATCACGTTCTCCGCTGCGTTGGTCCGGATGTCCACACGTGCGAACATGCCGACCTTCAGGACATTGAGATCTCTGTTCCGCACTACCACTTCGACCGGGTAGGAATGCCCGGTCGGGGACTCGGTTTTGAATCCGATCGTGTAAATGGTTCCCTCGAAGGTCCGGTAGGGTGCCGGATCGACCCGAAGAGCGACCGGCTGGTTCAGGCGGATCTTTCCAATCTCCTCTTCCTGGATGCTCAGTTTCACTTTCACGTTGCTCAGGTCGACGATGTTCGCAACCTCCCGGCCCGGGGCAACCATTTCTCCGACCTCGACTCTCTTCGAGGCGATAATTCCTGAAATCGGGGCCTTGATGCGGGTGTCCTCAAACTGACGCTGGGCGAGCTTGAGCCCGACCTGGGCCGATTTGAACTGCGCTTCGGACGAGTGGAGGGCGAGACGGTTCCCTTCCAGTTCCACATCGGCAATATCACCGGTCTTGAACAGTGTCTCAGCGCGCTGGAAGTCTTTCCTCGCCTTGTTGTGATTCGTTTCTGCAGCCAGGAGCTGCGCGCGTGCCTGCTCCACGGCGATCGCCTTCAGCTCGTCATCCACAATGACAAGCGGCTGACCTACCTTGACGGCGTCCCCGACCTTTATGGCGACCTTCGTGACACGGCCTGCAGTCTCGGAGCTGACCACGACGTCCCGCATCGCGGTGATCGTACCCACCGCCGAAACGGTCTCCGTGATTGTCGATGTCGCCGCGGGCCTCACTTCAACGGCAACGCGGGGGACGGTAAGCTGCGTGTTGTCGGCCTTCCCGTTGCGCGACGTGATTCCGATGACGATGATCAGCACCACCACCAGGATCGCTCCTGCGAGTGCTATCCGTCGACCTGAACTCATCTTCGTGTCCATTGCTGTGTCCTTTTCCTCTGGATTATTGTCGTATCGTCCCTGTCGCGCGTGCCAGCTGCACGCTTGCGATGAAGTAATCGTAGACGGCCGTGATGTAATCCGTCCGGGCCGACGTGTACGCCGTTTGAACATCGATCAGGTCCACATTCGAAGCGCCACCTGTCTCATACCTGCGGGTGACTGAATTCAGGACGTCTAGCGCCTGATCCTTTCCCTTCCGTGCGACTTCGATCCTCTGCCTGGCTGCCCGCACGTTCATGTCGGCGTTCCGCGCCTGCATCAGGAGGCCGCGCTTGAAGCCTTCCACCTGGGCTTCCGTGCGCCTGTATTCGTACCGTGCCTTCTCCAGACTGGTATAATCACTGAAGCCGCTGAAGACGGGCCAGCTGACGGTCAGCGCAAGCGCCCACGGATTGTACCCATCGAGACCAACCGTGCCGTTCTTCTCCCATCCATACTGGAACGCCAGGTTGATCCTCGGCTTGAAGTTGATCCACGACTTTTCGATGCCGATGTCAGCCATTCGGAGATTCGTTTCCATGATCTTCATAGACGGATGCCCCGCCAGCATCTCCGGCCTCACACCCGGTTCAGCCTGAGGTGCGGCTTGATGCAGCACCGGGACAAATGCCGCGGTGGTCGGGTCCAGGGAATCGGGGTTGACGACTCTGTCCAGCGCGTATTCCGTGTTCAAATCCACTCCCATCACCTCATTCAGCTGAAGCCGGGCTGCCGCGACAAAATTCTGAGCGTTGATGAGCGCTCCCTCACTTGACGCCTGCTGGACCTCCCACCGCTGAACGTCCGTCCGTGTCCGCTGGCCGATCTCGGCGCGGCGGCGCGTCGTCTCGAGATACCGCGCGGTCCGCGCGGATGCTTCCGTGGCAAGCGTCAACAGCTCTTCGGCTTTCAGCACAGTGTAGTACGACATCTTGACACGGGCAACAACGTCCTGCTGCGCATCCTCGAATGAGTACTGACTCCTGTCGCTTGCCGCATCAGCCACGCCAATACTGAGTATCTCCGCTCCGCCGTTATAGATCGGCTGTATCACCTGCACCATCGTACCGTATGTGTTCAGATACGTGAACGGCCTGAGGTTGGTAAGAAACTGGGCAGGAACACCCAGCATGCCCGCAGACGACTTGATAAAATCGATCGCGGCGTTCGATCGACGGTCGGTT
>JAGDMJ010000375.1 GCA_017860555.1 Bacteroidota bacterium | reverse complement strand
CCCTCCCCCAAACCCGGCTCCATAGGCCGGCTTCAACGGCTCGGGAACGTTCAGGCTTGCATAGTTCCCATGTACGCCGAAACCGATCGGGATGGCAGACATGGCAGGCGATGAAGTCAAAACAGCGAGACACAGAAGTGGCAGCAAGCGTTTCATGAGACCTCCGGCATATTGGTGTGGAATGTTAAAGATGGAATCGTACCGTGAAACCAAGAAATCCAGCCGTATGTTCCCCCCCTGTCCTGAAACGATTCTATTCAGGACCTGTCCTGAGAACCAAGACAGCAAAAGCCACGGAACCGGAATACGTCGAGAGGAGAACAACGCTGCCCTCAACAACTAATTCCTTCTCCGTGGCCATTGGTATGCGTGCGGCTCCGGTGTTCGGCTGCGCGCGAACAGCACGCGTTAGAACGTCACCCCCAGAGTCAACGGGATGTATGAGCTTGTCTCACCCCCGGTGAAGATCCAGGCTTGCCTCGCCTCGACAAATAGCGCAATGGCTCCCAGCGAGAAATCAATTCCTGCTCCAACGCTCGCCATGAACTTGGTCTTGTTCGTGAAGTCCGTTTGAATACTGATCGGAGCCCCCTGATATGACACGCTGAGGTCCGCAATATTGATCGTTGCGGTCCCCGCTCCCAGAATGCCATAGGGTGAGACCTTCACGTTGTGGATATTGAACTTTGCATTCACGCCGAAAGTGAGAAGACTGATCCGTCCTCCGTCCACGGCGATATCGGACGCTGAAATGACCATGTCCGGATTGTCCGCCTGGGCGCTGCTATAGAGAAGCTCAGCGTATACCCCGTGGTCAGCGCCGAACGAGACGTAATCCCCATTCAACCGGATCGTCGCAAGCTTGAGATCGATATCAAAGTGGAGCCCTCCGCCGAAACCGGAGGCATAGGCCGACTTCAGCGGTTCGGGAACATTGATGGACGCATAGTTGCCATGGATGCCATAGCTGAGTGACCCGGTGCCGGAGAAGGCGGGTGATAACGACGCCAGAGCGAGGAGCGGCACCAGTGTTAACCGTTTCATGAAACCTCCTGGACGATAGGTTCTTTCGTTCTTCCTCCGTTTTGCCCCCTCCGCGCTCTCGCAAGCCCTACGTTTTCTGCTGTTTCTTCTTCGCCGCCGGGAAGAGAATATTGTTCAAGATCAAACGGTACCCGGGAGAATTCTTGTGCAGTGACAGATCCGTCGGCGGATCTCCGACCGCATGCTGATAGTCTTCCGGGTCGTGGCCGCCATAAAAGGTGAACGTTCCCCGGCCGAAGTTTCCATGGAGATAGCGGACCTGGTCCGCTCCCTGTTTTTCGGCAAGGAGGGTCACGGTCTTCTTGATGAGGCCCTTCTTGAACCCTGTCGTCTGCCCCATGAATCCCTTGATGACATTCACATGATTCTGTGTGAGCATGGTGGGAACCGGGTCGAACTTCGCGGAGAACTCAAAGAGCGAGAAATAGTCCGATTCGGGACTCTGGAGCGCGAGCATATCGCTTGGCGGCTGATCGATGTCCGAGTATTCATACCGGAGCGGGTTCATCTCAAGAGCGAAATCCGTAAAGGCGATCGTCTTCAAGAAATCCAGCTTCTTCTTCGCTCCCGGGTCCGGAGGATCGCCGTCGTACATGACATCGCAGATGTCCGTGTGCTCTGCCGCAAGGGCAATATCATAGGTATCGGTTGCCGAACACATGGCGAACATGAAGCCGCCGTTGCCAACAAACTCCTTGATCGAACGGGCGACGGCCTTCTTTTCGTCGGAGACCTTTTTGAAGCCCAGCTTGTGCGCTTCCTTCTCCAGCACGGCTTGCTGCTCGATGTACCAGCTCGCACCGGCGAAGGACGCATAGAACTTCCCGTACTGTCCTGTGAAATCCTCATGGTGGAGATGAAGCCAGTCATACTCGTTGAGTTTCTCCTGCATCACCTCCGTGTCCCAGAGCTTGTCGTACTTGATCTCCGCGTATTCAAGAGCAAGAGTCACGGCGTCGTCCCACGGCTGAAAACCCGGGGGTACATACACGGCGATCTTCGGCGCCTTCTCCAAACGGATAACGTCCATGTTGTTGTCTTCGCGCTGGACCTCCGCATAGATGGACGCCGCATCGCCGGCGCCTATGGTGGCGGCCGCCACCCCCCGCACGCGGCACTCGGCCGCTACAACGTCATGGTAGTCCAACATGAACGAACCGCCACGGTAATTGAGAAGCCAGTCGATTTCCAATCCCCGGGTCAATGCCCAGTACGCAATGCCGTACGCTTTGAGATGATCGGTTTGCTGCAGATCCATGTACACCAGCAGCTTCTGCTGCGCGCGAGTCGCATGAAGGCCGCACGTCAGTGCAACGAGTACGAGAAGCAGCGTTCGTTTCATTGGACATCCCCCCGGAGTCGCCGGATGCGGCTGCGCGCCTGCTCCGAGAGAACAGAATGCGGATAATCCACCAGCACTTTTTCATAGCAGGCGACGGCGTTCGCCGGGTCTTTCAGTCCGAGTTCAAACACTTCTCCCATCTGGAAGCGCGCGCGATCCAGCGAGACGCTGCTTTCCTTGAATTGATTGAGGAGGGTTTCGTAGGATCCGACGGCCTCGCGATAGAGGCCGGAGCGGGCCTGCAGCGATGCTGCTTTGATCAGCGCATCGTCGACGAGAAATGCCTGAGGAAACTTCTTGACGATCTCCTGGTAGAGAGCGATGGCCTCGGTATTCTTCCGCTGGCGTGCCAGGAAATCCGCCCGGGCAAATTCTTTCAGGGCGTTCGGCGCGGTGGCGGAATTTTCCTGAAGGACCGCACGAAGGGCAAGCGCATCATTGGCGTAATCCGCTTTCAAATTGAGCGTAAGGGAATCCAGCCGCTGAACCGCCGCCGTAAACTGGCCGCGGAAGTAATCCAGCTCGGCAATCCGGAAGTTCGCCTCGTCGCTCTGGTCAGGCGTGGCAGCGGGAGTTCTGGCCACCGAGAGGTAACGCGTCATGGCCGCCATGGTATCTCCTCGCGCGGTCAGGACTTGTCCCGCTTTCAACGCAACATCGTGCGTGATCATCGCGAGACCCGGATTTTCGCCCCTGACCCTGTCGAAGGAGGCCAGGGCGCCATCCAGGTCAAAGTCCTTGTCAAATTGGATGAGGCCGATCTGAAGGTACGACCGTGCCGCGAATTCGGTGCGCGGGTAACGCTGGATGACCTCCTTGTACGACGCGATCACGCCGGCATACTGGGGGCGCGACTCAGGGGCAGGGAGCGGGAAATCGGGTTGGTACGACAGTCCGGAGTCAGGCGCCGCGGCCAGCTCTTTTAACGACGTGGCGTAGCCATACATCGCGGCGGCCCGCCGTGCCTGGGGCAACGGTGCATCCAGCGCTGCACGGTATGCTTTCGCAGACAGGTCAAAGACTTTTTCCCTGAACGCACGCTCCGCAAACGTATAGAGGCCAATCCCGTTTGATCCGGAGAGTTTGTCAATCGTCCGGTACACATCGTAAGCGCCGGTGAAATCCTTTCCCTCCATATGGAGCCAGCCCAGCAACTCGTAGAGCCGGATGTCTTCTCGCCTGTCGATTGCCGCACGGACAGCTTCAATGGCCGCGTCGCGCCCTTCCGGCTTCCACGAAAACAGGGCCATCCGGTTCTGCACGAAGCTCACCTGAGCGGGGTTTTGCTCGAGCCAGCGGAGATACTCCTGGGTCGCACCCTTATAGTCCATGGATGCCACCAGAAGATGAGCCAGTTCCATGGTGAAGAGCATCGGATCATTGCATGCTTCGCGGCCACGTCTGTACGTTGCCACGGCCTTATCAAGAAGCCGGTTTTCGACCATCGAGCCGGCAACCAGCCTGTACGTGTTGGGATTACTGGCCGCAGCGGCAATGGCTCTGGTCCAGGCCTCATCCGCTTCCGTCTCACGCCCCGCCCTGTACAACAC
>JAGDMJ010000374.1 GCA_017860555.1 Bacteroidota bacterium | reverse complement strand
CACAAAAATCGCCCGCTTCACCGCGTACGCCTGCAAATCGGTGATCTTCATATTCCCGGGGTGCGCCCTGGCAACGGCTTGAAGCCTGACACCGTGTCCCTCCGGAACGGTTTCCCCATCCGCACTTGCGAGGAGCGGAGAACAAAAGGAAGCCCCGATGGCGAAACGAAGGAATTCCCGGCGCCCCTGGTGCTGACGGATCTTCATGGGAACCTCACGCAAATGACCTGTTGAGTGCCGATATTGACTGTGAGAAACGATCGGTTAAGTCATTTCGATTCTGGTGTTTTGGTTGAATCACCTCGAGAGACTTCGCCCTCCAGCCAGATCATCTCGGCTCCCGCCAAAAGAACGGCCCCGATACCTCGCGTGTCGTTCAAGGGCGTTGGCCGTTCAAAATAGTACTGCATGGTGAACCCGACCTCCGTCCCGCGGCAGATTCCTTCGATCTGTCCATCGGGCCGTACTCGACTGGCAATACTTCTCCAGGCCCTCCGCGCATGTTGGGCAAAGGACTGGTCCAACCACCCCCTGTTTACCGCACGTGCAAGCCCGTAACAGAACATGGCGGAACAGGAAGTCTCGAGATAGGAATCGGGCCTGTCAAGCACCTGGTGCCAGAGGCCTCCTTCACTTTGGTAGCGTGCAATTGCCGTAAGGTGACGGCGAAGCGTTCCAATCAGCGAATCTTTCAATGAATGAGATGGATGGAGATGACTGAGCAGTTCCACCTGCGCCATAACAGCCCAACCGTTGGCCCGCCCCCAGGCCGCGACGGAACGTTCCTCCGAGTCGCTGAACCAGGCGTGTTTCAGGAGGCCTGTGCCGGGATCGACAAGCCGTTTTGCGAACCCCATAACCTGGGATATAGCGTCTTCGCTGTAGCGTGGATCGTTGGCAATTTCCGCCATCCGTACAAGAAATGGAACGCTCATGTACAGATCATCGGCCCAGAGTGTCATATAGCGCGGATCCGGGCGTGCCAGCGTTCCATCAGCAAGGCGGACTTGAACCTTCCTGACGTAGTTGCCGATCCGTTGCAACATGCGTAGATACCGTGGATCACGCTCTGCCTGGTATGCCTCAGCAAGTGCACTCCCCATTGCTCCGCAGTCATCCAGCATGTTCATCCGGAACACCCGATAGAAACTGGCCCTGGGGATCTGTTGGATTTCCCATTGGTCGCGGAAGTAGTCCAGGTGGTTAAAGATGAACGCGAAATTCTTCAGCACATACTCTCTGTACTTCGATTGGTTGGTAGCCTCGGCGGTCCGCATCATGCCGCTCAACACTACCCCCATAAAGTAGTTCCAGTCATTGTAGTCGCTCAGTATCCTGACCGAGGGTACCACGGGGCGCGGTGGATTCGTCACCATCATGGTCCGGTTCGTCGTATCAATGAACCGATAGGACGTTTCAGCCATGATGCGATTCCCAAGAAGCTCAAGAATGTGCCGTGGGCCCTCCACGGGCGGTTGAGCCGGTGAAGCGACAGAGAGTATGAGTTGCAGCCAGCCCAACAATATGAGACGATTTCTCATAGGTCAGTATCCGATGCTTGAAGGAGAGCTGCAGAATCGAAATCAAGAAAGAGCTTTGCACTGGGATGCTTACGCAGAATCGAGGCTGGGCACGCCGTGCCGAGGGGGCCTTTCACTGTCTCATACACTGCGTGGGCTTTCCGTGGACCAGGGACGACTGCCGAGAGCTTCCGGGCTGCAAACAGCGTCGGGACCGTTAACGTGATCGCGAACCGGGGGACATGCTCGATATGCGCGAAGCTGCCGTCATGAACCTGCTGAGCCCTGCACGGCCCGTCCAGTTCCACGATCTTCAACGGGAGCGGATCCGAAAAATCGGCCACCGGAGGATCATTGAAGGCAATGTGACCATTCTCCCCGATCCCCATGCATATGAGGTCTACGGGCCGTTCCGCGAGCAGTCTCGCGTATCGTACGCACTCTCCTTCCGGATCGCGCACGCTCGGGTCGATGAATTCCACTCGCCCGAAGGCTACGCGGTCGAAAAGGTGAATCCTCAAGAACTGCCCGAAACTCTGGGGCGAATCTCTCGCAACGCCAATATATTCATCCATATGGAACGCTTCGATTCGCTCCCACGGGATGTCAGGGATGGAGACCAGGGACGCGAGGAATTCATTCTGCGATGGCGCCGCGGCGAAGACCACACGTGCCTTCTGCTGTCTCTCGAGTATGGAGAGTAACTCCTCACGGACGTGTGAGGCGGCCGCACGTCCCATGGCATCGCGTGTCGGGAAGACCTCGACCTTAAGATTCTCGGCGACAATCATGGTTTTCCCTTTCCGGATTTCAATTTTCGTGCCGATCCACGCTGCAGATTGTTCAATTCGATGATCGCATCGGGAGCAACACCTCGCGCCGCCCTCACTCCACTGCTCACTTTCCGAAGGTCGTTGCCTATCAAACGTATCTCTCGGGTTGCTCCCCCGCGGACCACAATAAACTCCTCGACACTGTCGTGTGGAGCGGATTCCCTGATCGTGACATCCGAACAGGTGTCGAGCCGGATAAGCGGACCTGTTTCAGGAGCGTCCGATTCAAGCCCCCGGATCGTCACTCCCACAGCATCTTCCGCCCAGATGGCTGGCCGGGCCTCCCGCGCTTGTACGCGCATGGTGAAATCTCTCAGCACAAGGCTCCGCACATGCCTGAGGTTGAAACCGAACGCTGGCATCTTTCCGAACATGGAGCTTTCCGGGTATTCCTCCGGCCTCTCCGGAACCGGTGAGTCTTCGGTGCGAGGCGTTCCCCCTCCAGCGAAGGTCAGCTGGACATTGCTGAGCACGATGTTCTCCACCGGATGTCCCGGGAGGCCTGCGATCGTGCAGCCAGTGCTATCCGCCCCCGCAGCCAGGATGTTTGAGATCGAAACGTTCCGCAGAATCCCCGGGCCCGGCCTGGGCCCTTCGATGTTTGGACTGCGCCCCCGGTTCCCCAGACGGACGAAAATCGGCACCCGGGGCCCGTCAATCCGGACGCCATCAATCACGACACCGTCCAGGATCCCCCCATCTACCACTGTCAGGAGTATCCCTGCCAGGCCGTTGCGTGTTCCGAAGATGACACGGTCATGTTTTGAGGGACGGATCACGATGCCGGATATCACAATGTTTCGGAAGCCGCCGCACGATTCGGTCCCGAGTTTCAACGCGTTGCAATGGCTTCCCACAATGCAATTGGTGATGGTGACATTCTCGGTGACGAACTCAGAAGTGCTCTTGAGCGTGATCGCATCATCATCGGAATCCCCGATGCAGTCGGCAATGGTCACGTTCCTGCAGCCGTCAATATCGATCATGTCGTTGTTCATGTTGCAGGCATTGTCCACGGTGATGCCCCGGATGAACACCCCGTCGCAGGCGAAGTAGTGCTGCATCCACTTCGCAGAATTGCGCAAAGTGAGGTTTTCCACGCGGACATTCCTGCATCGCATCAGGCGGATTCCGTTCGGACGGTCTTTATAGCGCTCCGGCTTCGGCCTCGGCCTGGGGGCAAATGTGGCTCCCTGTCCATCGATAGTTCCGCGACCGGTGAGCGTGACGTTCTCCAGATCGATGCCGACAATCAGACTTTGCGTGTGATACATGTCGGCATTGGTCGGCACGGGGGACGGTATCGAAGGGTACTCGCGTATATCCGTGCTTCCGAGGAGCGTGGCCCCTTCGGCGATTTCTACCGTAACATTGCTGCGCATGAAGAGCGTCCCGGAGAGGAACGCGCCTCGTGCAAGGAGAACTTTTCCCCCGTCGCGCGCACAGGAATCGATTGCCAGCTGGATGGCTCTGGTGTCCAGGGTCCTCCCATCCCCCCTGGCGCCCACGGCGCGGACGTCAAGCACCGATTGCGGTTCGGTCAGGAAGCCTGCTGATGCCGATAGCACTCCGGCAGGCAGGAGAAAGAAACC
>JAGDMJ010000373.1 GCA_017860555.1 Bacteroidota bacterium | reverse complement strand
AGGTCAATCTCGCTCAGCCGCTTGTTCTCCTGGATCTCCGACATGATGAAGATCAGAATCTCGACAACTTTTTCTTTCATCAAGTCTCCTTTTTCTCCGCTCCGGCCAGCTGCCTGACCAGAAAATCCTCACGAGCCTTCATGCGGCGGGCTTTTGCCCGCGTGCGATCGTCATATCCCAACAGATGGAGAGTTCCGTGGATAATCAGTCGCGCAGTTTCGTTTGCCTCGGTAACGTCGTAAGCCCGGGCCTGTCGGCGGGCCTTATCGAGATTAACATAGATTTCCCCCTCGAGGTTCGATTTTTCATCGAGCGGGAAAGCGATGACGTCAGTTGGTCGATCATGGCCAAGAAACCGCCGGTTCAGCTTCCGGCTCAGCCTGTCATCGACAAAGATCACCGTGATGGCGCCCCGTAAACGCCTGGCACTCGTGATGACGCCCCGGACACAGCGGATCGCAAATGCCCGACGCATCCGGTACAGGGGGTGCGCGTTCACCATGTCGATCATCATCGGCGAGCACGCGCCTTGCGGGGAGCGGTCGGCCCGGTCCCCACGATTGCCTCGGGCGACTCAAGGATGGTGTCGGTCAGGGACAGCGCGATCCCGGACAGCATCACCTCGGGCCCGAGCTGGGTGAAATCTCCGGAAACCAGCGAGCGGTCCACGTTGGCGTACAAGGAACACCCTCCATCCTTTTCGATGATCAACCCGGAGAGTTTACCACCCTGCTCGCCAACGAATGTCACTTCGCCCAAGACATCGCTGATGACATACCCCGAACAGAAGTGCAGCTGGAGGTGTGCGCTCTGTGTGTACACCGAAATGAGATTGCCTTTCTGTTTCCCGATAGGAATCTGCGAATAGATCTCCAGTGCAAGCTTCCGACGCGGGTCGCCGCCACCGATCTCGAAGCGGTAATTCGAGCCTTTCAGTTTTGCCGTTGTGCCGAACAGCTTCTCCAGCTTCTTGACATCGGAAGCCTTGAATGCAAATGGCATGATCACCTCGGAGGAACGTAGCAACGAAGAAAAAACGACAAACCCCGGGCTCGCTTCCGCCGGGGTCAGATCACACTGGTTACGCCGTGCGCTCCACACAATGCCCGGCGCCGCGCGGACGTCTCGCCGTGCAGTCGTTCTCAAACCGGCTCTTTCGTTCGATTTCTACCGCTTCCGTGCGCACCATCTGGGGGGCAATATACCGACCTATCGAGTGATTGTCAAGCGACCAGGACCGCTGCCTCACCATTCAAGTTCCAACCCCTCGGCCGCGGCAAGACATTCAAACCTGTAACCGCGGGTCTTGATCTCCTTCTTGCACTTCTGCACGATCTCGTCCACCTTGCCGTCGTCATGCGTCTGGTCATGGTGGAACAAGACCAGTTGCTTCACCCCCGCTTCGTCCGCCACTTTGAGCGAGAAGAGATAGTGGGAATGTCCCCAACCGACATGATTCACATATTCTTCGGGCGTGTAGGTGGTGTCATGGATCAACACATCCGCACCCCGGGCAAAATCAAAGATCCTTTGGTTCGGATCGCCCCGCACTTCCAGGAAACGTGCAACGACACCCTTGTCCACGTTCCGCAACGATCGCGCGACCTCGCGGTCGAACGGCTCGTTGTCGCTGATGTACACCAGCGAGCGCCCGGCGATCGAAAGGCGATACCCCAGGGCAAAGGCCGGGTGGTTCACAAAAATCGATGTGAGACCGGCGTTGAAAACCCGGATGGTTTCCTCCTTGACCGGACGGAAGTTGATCTTCGCCTTCAGCTCGTTCAGCTGCACGGGAAAATACGCCTTGTCCATCTGCGACGCGATCATCTGCCGGAGCGTCACGCCCCTGGATTCGGCGCCGATGATCGTGAATTCATTCCCCGAGATGAATACCGGTTTGAAGAAAGGAAATCCCTGGATATGATCCCAGTGAGGATGGGAGATCGCCAGGTAGGCTTTCACCGACTCTCCCCTGGCCATCAATGCGTCGCCCAGCCCGCGGATGCCTGACCCCGCGTCAAATATCACCAGCTCGTCATGCGGCAGCCGCACTTCCACGCACGGCGTATTTCCTCCGTAGCGGACCGTATCCTTCCCGGGCGTGGGAATGGACCCGCGAGTTCCCCAGAATTTAACGCGCATGTGGGACCTTTTGGATTTGGCTAATGCCGAAAGCCGCGTGCGTACTCAATATAGTGCCGGGCAGACTCCAGCAGCGCCGCCCGCTCCCCGTCGGTCAGCGGACGGATGATGCGTGCCGGAACCCCTGCTGCAAGCGTCCCCTCAGGCACGTTGAAATTCTCCTTCACGACCGCGCCCGCGGCGACCAGTGCACAGGCGCCGACCCTGGCCCCGTCCAGCACGATCGCGCCCATCCCGATCAACGAGCTGTCGTGCAGCTCACAGCCATGGATCACAGCCCGATGGCCGATCGTGACATCCTTCCCGATGACCACCGGATCCTCATGCGTCACATGGATGACGACGGAGTCCTGGACGTTGGATCGGTCACCGACATGGATGCTGTTGATATCGCCTCGAAGCACGGCATTGAACCAGACACTGGCAGACTCGCCGAGGACCACCTCGCCGATCAGACAGGCCCCCTCGGCGACGAACGCCGATGAGGGAACGTGCGGATGCATGCCGTGATGATCGATCAGGTTCATCGGCCCTGGCTCAATCCTTTGCCTGCGGTGGATTCCATCCGGGGCGCTTCCATTCCATCAGTTCGATGGTAACGCTTCCGATGATCACCTTCATTCTCGCCAGAATCGGAACCCGTGCCTCGTCGTTGCTGAACCAACCGTCGAATTCGCCGGTCAGGCCGAATACCCCTACGAAATCTGCCGTGCCTTCAAAGCCCACGACGTCCACCGGATAGTCCACTGCATCGATCTCCACCGCATCCCGTCGTCCGTCGAAATCGATATGCGTGTTGACCTTTTGCTCTGTCACGATGCAGGGAATATCCAGCGATTTGCCGGCCATCAGCCGGTCACGCGCGAAGAAGAAAAGAGAAAGGCCGTCCTGATAGACCCCGTCCACCCCTACGGTGTCACGTTTCGTGATCAGCGTGTCTTTCTGGCCGGTTTCCAGGATGGCTCGCCGATGGGGGGAGTCAAACGTGTAGCGCGAGAAATTCCACCAGTCATCCTGCTTCGTCCGCCCGACGAAGCGATAGGAGTAGATCGATGTGTCCAGGACGCTCTCGTACGTCGCGTGGAGGTCGACAAACGGAACCTTTGGATACGAGTCGATGAACGCTTTGCAGTAGTAGGCGACGGTTGACGCTGATGCCTGCCGTTGGATCGTCCGGATGCGGACACTGCCCAGGTCGAAGAAGCCGTACCGCACGTTGTAGACAAGCTCCTCCCCTTCCGACAGCACGCGTGAAGAGGGCTGAGCCTGGCCCCAAAGCACAGCCCAGGGAATGATCGCGGCAATCAGGAACAGAACAGCGCGGAAGCGCCCGTGATCCCTCATGGAATGATCGTTATCGTAGCTGGGAAAGATTCTTTGATATCTTCTCGGCCTCCGGGAACAGGGATTCCGCTTTCTTGAACTGCACATCTTCCATCAGCATCACACGGGACGATCCCTCGTTGCCCCACAGGCTGCGCGCGATGTACGCTTTGGCAAAAGCCTTGATGAAGCGAAGGTCTTTTTCGTAGAGTTCCTTCTTGAATTCCACTTTCTTCTCCGTGGCAACGGCGAGGAGTTCCTCGAGCATCGCCGGGGTCATCTCGAAGCCCCGCGAGAACGCGAGAGGATCCTTCGCGTACTTTGCCTTGATCTCCGCACCATGGCGCGTGAGGTATTTCTCGGCGAATTGCAGGAACACCAGTTTGCTGCGCAGCTGGACGGTATATTCGTTCAAGCGCTCCGACTTGACGATGTAGTCGGGCGTGATCCCCCCTCCTCCGTACACGACGCGTCCACCCATGGTCT
>JAGDMJ010000372.1 GCA_017860555.1 Bacteroidota bacterium | reverse complement strand
AAAATCCTTTTTCACCCCCGACCGGCCGGCCAGGGTGCTGATTCTCTTCGCCATGGCATAGTGGTAAGCGGCGATCACCTGCTCTTGCGGGACTTTACTTCGAATCAGATCGAGCGCTTCTGATTGAGCGTACACCGCGCAAAAGTCACTGAGCTTCGGAGACGGATCGGATTGAAAAATGAGATTCCCGATTTCGCTGACCTCTTTCTTCACCAGGCGAGCGAAGGATTCCATGGAGCGTCCGATGCCCGCCGCGCACTTGTCGTTCCAGAGGAAACCGGTGGCCCGGCCTTTTTCCGTGCAGTGAATGACCCGACAGCTTTGACCTCCGGCATCGAGCACGGTACGCACCGTGGGGCCCCAGAGGTGCACCGCCCCTGCAGCGCCGCACGCAATTTCAGACACTCTTTTGTGAGCAAAGGGCACCTGCGTCCTCCCGCGACCGGTCCCCACGATGACCCGTAGACTGTCCACCGTGAGACCCGTGTTTCCTAAGGCCGCATGGATTGCTTTCAAAGCAGATTCTTTGGGCGTCCGGGTGGCCACCTTCGAGACGGCGTAGGGTTGTCCATCCAGGAGCATCATCGCCTTGGAGCTCACGGCTCCAACGTCTACTCCGGCTACGATCGCCTTGGCCTTTTTCCAGTCAAGCTCTTTGTTCAGTGAGGCGAATTCGTTCATTTTCCACCCTCATCACTCACCACAGCCCCTATGGCACCGACATAGTCCGGAAAGCGCGAGACGCTTACATCTTGCTTTAATAAGACCGGAAGGTGCTTCATAAGCGCTTTTGATTTGGCCAATCCTCCGGCGACCACGATCTCTCGCTTGAGAGGCATGCAGGTGCACATGGCCGCAACACGTTCAATGATGAATCTTGCGATCGCATCGGCCACATCAGCGACGTCGACGCCTTGGCACAGGAGATCGATCGCTTCCGCTTCAGCGGATGCGGCGCACTGAATGGCAACGGACACGGACTTGGTGGATTTCAGCGCCAGTTCCGACAGCCCCTCCTCGCTGACTCCCAGGGCGCCGGCCATGGTCGTGTAAAAGATGCCCAAGCCGTCGGCACACTTGTCGTTCTGAATGACATCGAGGAGATTTCCCTTCTCGTCATAGCTGACCGCTTTGTGAATATTCCCTCCCATGTCGACCACAGCCCTGGAGTTCCTGTTCAGGAAAAGCGCCCCTTTCGCATCCGCAATGTAGTCGGGTATGGTTGCTGTGACCTTGAGGGGCAGATCCTGGATCATGTCTCTGAAAATGCCTGTGGCGAAGATGCCGCCCAGATCACTCTGCGCGACGCCGGCAGTCTCTAGAGCCTTATGGAGTGCTTCCCGGGCCGCAGCGTTTACATCCAATCCCGTGGGTGCCGTGGCGACCCCGAGGATATCCTGTCCGTTCATCAGAACGGCTTTCGTCATCACATGACCCACGTCGAGTCCGGCCAGAGTTCTTCCTTTATTCAAGTGGCACCACCTCCCGCTTTATGATCTCCAAGAACGCCTCCAGTTGTGTTCGAAATTGAGTGACCGGCAGAGTCGTGTCCAGTTCAAGGTCTGTCGACGGGATGCCCAGCTTGTCCAGGATAGGCCTCAGGGCTACCACGTCCATGGGTTGAGGGCTGCAAAATCTCTGGTAGAGGAACACGACCCCGTCCGGCTTGAACTCCTCGATGAACTGCTGGATGAACCGGAACCGTTTCTTTTCTCCTGTGCCGGGAACATTGTCTTTTGCAGGACACGGAATCCTGCTGATGTATCCCTCGGCGATGGCCTGAAGCTTGTCGGCCCTAGCCTCCGGGACCTCGAACCAGAAGTACCGGGTGGCCGTACAAGAATCAATGAAGATCAGGCTCGCGCTGTAGTCCAGGTTTTCGATCAAGTCGAAAATCCCCAGGTCGTCGCAAGCCCCTCCCGAGACCATCAGTCTCGCTCCCCGCACCCCCTTGCCCGGCTCGGATTCCACGCTCTGAAGCAGTTGTTCGAGCAGCTGGTTGCACTCCTGCTTGTCCATCAGCTGGGTAGCCAGGGTCACGGCCGCCACGTCCGGTCCTGTGATGGGCGGGTTCTCGCGCCTCAGGAGCCCCCAGAGCTGCTTGAGGAGTCGCCGGGTGTGGTTATAGACTCTGATCGACCTCTCGATGTCCTCATCCGTTATGGGTTTCTCCACGAACTTCTCGATAAATTGTTTGAACTCTGCGAAGGAGCTCACCATGAACCCGGCAGCGGGTTTTGTTTCGATGATGTGGGGGAATGGGATGAGGAAGCTTTTCCCCTCAAATCCGGCAAACCTGACCCAGACATTGAACGCTTCCCCCATGTGGATGCAGCTGCTGCTCGTCGTGATCAGGTCCAGGAAATCATAGGTGTGGCTGAGTCCCTGGTAGGCGCAGTCATGGGAAAAGGAGCAGTAGGTTTCGTGGATATAGCTCCTGGTCATGGCCTGGGAAACATGAGAGGTGAGAATTCTCACCGGCACAATCCCGGCGGCATAGAGAATCTCCTCGGGGACGTGGGTGCACATGTACCCGGCCACCCGATGCCCCTGCCCCTGCAGGGACTTGGCGTAATCCTGCGGATTCTCGGTGATGGAGCGAAACCGTTCGATTATGGTTTGAGAGCCCTTCTTCATCATTGGTCATGCGCTCCTTTCCTTGTGCGCTTTCATGAGTTGCACGAACAACTCTGTTTTCCGCTGGGCACCGGGCAAATCCATTTTCCGCACGTCCACCTGGTCGCTGTCGTATTCGATCGTGGGGATTTCGCTCTTGAAAATGCGCTGCATGCCGACGTAGCCGTTCCTGAAGTCGGTCTCACAACTGCGGCTGGGGGCCAGCAGAAGCCCGTCAGCTTTGTATTCCTTGATCATGGCCCTAGCCATGGTTTCGAGTGCCCAGTGGGACCTCACCCCTTGCCAGGTAGGCCAACCTAGGACGATCTTAGCGAGCTCCACTATCGCCTTTCTTCTGGTAGACATGTCGAGGCCGTCGACCCATGCAGGATCGATGGGATCCCATGACCACTTGCCATCGACGATGCCCTTGAAATTGCCGCAGGTGCCGAAGGTGTAGACGGAGGCCACAATCTCGGCTCCCACGTCCCTGAGGATTCTCGCCATTTCCGGATGGCCGTACGTGTGGGCTATCCCGAAATAGACGATCCTGTAGCGTTGATCCGGAGCCACGCTCTGTCCGGTCTCAACCATGTGCTTCACTTCTTTGAGCAGCCCCTCATATAACCGGACGCTTTCATCGGTCGTTCTGTCCACCACCGCGGGTGGGAAAAGGGCGATCAGCCGGCGCTCATCCAGCGGCGCAGGCGCATGCCTGTTGAGCGCACAGATGTTGCCCCATATAACCAGGCATTTGATCTCGTTTCTGGCTGCCTTGATGAACCGCTCATCCGAATACTCCCTCCCGGTCACTTTTTCGAGCCAGAGGATTCCCTCTTCGATCTGGTCGGACACGTAGTTCACAATCTTGGGATCTTTCTCCGCGTTCCCCCCGCCGATCATGTCGGTGGCGTACATGGGTACGCCGCCCAGACGCCGTGACACTTCCTGGTACCATTTGGAATGCTGGCTGCACAAATGAGTCGTCCAGATCACATCCGGTTTGGGATATCCTTCCTTTATGGTTTTGTCGGTGATCGCTATCCTGTCGCGGACGATTTCGCCTACGAAGAGTTTCAGGTAACTGCATGAGTGAAAGCCCAAGCCTGCTGTTTCGGCAGCAATAATGTTCTCACGGCTCTCGTCCGGTAATGTCCCTGCCATTGACGCGGCGTGAGGCTCGCCGCCGATCAGGTAGACATCCTCACCCAACCCTTTGAGGGGAGCCAGGACGCTCCAGGTCGAGCCCATAACGCGCAGACCTCCAGGGGCAAACAGATAATTCCTATAGCACGTGTTCTGGTAGTTCTTGAAATCGCCCCAACTTCTTACGGTGTACGACACTT
>JAGDMJ010000371.1 GCA_017860555.1 Bacteroidota bacterium | reverse complement strand
GTCGAAAGCCGCGGCACCAAGGCAGCCATTGTCATGATGCACGCAACCTCCGTTTATCTTCACTGTCTTCCCATTGAGCTGAAATCCACTCTCGACCGTGAAATTTACAGAGCGTAGCCCAAAGGTAGTCCAGGTTTCATCCACCACCCTGCCGTTTTTTACCACCTGTACATTGGCCCGATAAAGATGAGGTGTCTCCGGCGCCCACAGCAAAGGTTTTGCGATGGTGATGATTTGTTTCACCTCCATTTCGCCATGTGCCGGGAGCCTCACATCCTGCTGATCGTCTCCCGCTCTGTCGGAGTTTGCGCCCAGAAGCTGACTCTGGAGGGTAATGCTTTGTGGAACATCGGTCTCGTTCTTCACCATTGTCCGTATCACTACATTCGCCTTTTCAGAGGACACCTCCGGGGTTGTAATTCCCACCCCCCAATTGGCAACATGCACAGGGTCAGTGACCATCAGCCACACATGACGGTAGATACCGGAGCCGCTGTACCATCGGCTATTCATCTGTTTCGAATTGTCCACTCGCACTGACAGGACATTCTCGCCGTTAAAATGCAGGGCCGGCGAGAGATCGTAGCTGAACGGCGTATATCCGTACGGATACACACCGAGAGATTTCCCGTTGAGGAAAACCTCGGAATTCATGTATACCCCTTCGAAATAGATCGAAACACGTCTGTCCTTCCAGACCGGTGGAACATTGAATTTCTTCCGGTACCATCCTATTCCTGCAGGAAAGTAGCCACCCCCGCCGCCGGTCGGATTTGTGGAATCTATCCTTCCTTCGATGCTCCAATCATGGGGCAAATCGAGATTTCGCCAGCTGCTATCGTCAAAGTCCTTGGTGTTGGCTGCCGGGGGGTCTCCCAGGAGGAACTTCCAGCTCTCATCGAAAAGCTGCTTGCGCTGGCTGCCATCCTGTGCAAAGGCGCCCGTGGCAAAGGTCACGAAGCACACCCCAAATACGACCATCCACTTCATTGCGTTTCCTTGGATAGATCTTCTGCAGGTTACCTCGCCTGCGAGCTTGCCTCGTGACCAGCGTTCAACGTCGATCTTGCTTCCTGACTCAATCAAATGTTTTGAGTTTGGACCACAATTGTGGGAGAGGTTCTTTGGAATCGCGACAGAGAAATATCCGTCGGACCCTGTTCTCCCCCTCGCCATAGGAATATCGATACGTGGACTTCAACTCGAAGGTACGAAACTGACTGTGCAGGTTCACTCCGGGGGATTGCACGACGATCATTATCTTTCCGGTATATTGTTTCGGCCCCCAGAGCCAGTAACTGTTGTGCCTGGACACAGCTTCCGGCAAACCAAACTCCTCGCCAAAGTAGTCGACAGCTCCCGCGTCCGAGTAATGCGCCCCCAGGATCCCGCATTCCTGCCTATCAGAATCGGGAAGTGATTGATACACCGACGCAATGCTTTGCACAAGTTCTCGGCAACCGAACCGGTCAGCATAGTACTGTGGTATCCCGGTAGCTTCATTGCGCTCTGTTCTGATACTCTCGGTACCTCCGAGCTTCTGCGCGTAAGCACCCACCGTCTCGATTGACAAAATGGGGATTCCGAAAGGCAACATTATCCCTGCCAGAATGGAGAGAAGTGCGACATACGCCGGTCGGATCCATGTCCTGCCCGCCGATGCAGTCCACTCAGAAAATGCCGTTGAACCCGCTGAAAGCAACAGCGGCATCCCAGGAAGCGCGTAATAGAACTTGGAATGGGTCACCAACAAGCTAAGAAGAAAGACAGCGCTGGCGATTGCAAGGACTCTTTTCGTTGTAGAGCCTCGCTGAACAAAAAGGTAGACGAGTCCGCCGCTCCAGAGAGGAAAGGTGAACAGATTCAAGCCAAGGGCCAACTGAGAGAGAAACATCGATGGTGACACAACCAGGTTCTTGCCGCTCGACACATTGCGGATGAATTCAAGCGTCGGCCAGTCGTTCGCGATTTGCCAGACCAGGAACGGGACAAACATCACCGTGGCGATCAAACCACCGGTCCAGATATTCCTCGAAAGGAAAAGTCTGCGCTTGCTTGTACATGCTAATCCGACGAGGAGCCCGAAACCATACGACAGCATGGTCAATTTCGAGTTCAAACCGATCCCCGCGGAGAGACCGAAGGCTATCCAGTAGTTGATTGAATCGCTCTCGATCGCCTTCATGAAGAAGTAGATCGAAAGCGTTACGAAGAAAACATCGAAAGCATTCACCCCCATCATTCCGAACACTATCCAGAATGCCATCCCGAACAGAATCGTCGACGATGAGAGAACCGCGGCAAACCGTGACCCTCCAAGTTCGTACGTAATCAAAGCAGTAAGCAAGACCGTCAAAGAACCAGCCAGAGCAGGGAAAAACCTGAGTGCAACGAGTGATTTGCCGACCAGCATGCTGATCCGTGTCAGGAGCGGAGCGATTGCGGGATGGTCGACATATCCAAATTGCAGATGATTCCCACAAGCGATGTAATAGAGCTCGTCGGTGAACATGCCGTAGTTCGTATTTGTCGCCACCTGTATTGCGAGGGCAGCAATCGACAGAATACCAGGAACAAGAAGATAGTTCTTGTCCTCATCAGGTCGCAGAAGTTTGGAAGTCATCGTATCGGTACGTGGCCATGGCCGCGAGATTTCCGGATCCGTCTCTGTGGTCTGGGGGCTCATCAGTCGCCTTTCGCCAACTGTCGATACAGGACCGGGTCAAATTCTTCCAAACCTGTGATGCTGTACAGATGGTTGGCTGAAACCCAGGGCAGCCAGAAACGGTGACCTCCTACGCCGCGACCGGGACCCCCTGGCCCCATCCGCCACCCCTCCTGCTGCCACCCGATGCCCTTCAAGTCGTACTGACGTCCCGGAAGGGCGACCATCGCCTTGGTGTTATGGAGCAGCACACGGGCGACATCGAGGTAATGCTCATCCTTTGTGTAGGAATACAACTTCGCGTACGATGCCACAGCCCAATCCAGGTACTCATCCACGCTGCCGGCAACACGGGCTGTGATTCCCTGAACTCCGACGGTAGACACGCCTTTCTTCCAGTGGAGGTGCGCATCCTCCGCGTCGAGCGGCATTGGCAGGTTCCAGATCCACATCCAGGTTTCGGTGAAGTCTGCTGCAGCCTTTGCACGCTCCAGCCACCTGGCCTCCCGGGTGGATTCATAGAGGCTCAGAAAGGCCTCCATGCTCAGCATACCTGCCTCCTTGTCGGTGTTGTTGGGGTTGTCGCTGGCACCGCCGACGAAAAGTCCCTTCACTCCCCAGTTTGCCCAGACTAATTCTGCCGCACGGATGGCCGCATCTCTGTACGTGGGATCACCGGTCTCTTCCGCCATGATGACAAGCAAAGGCACGGGACAGTAGCTCGTGGTCCCTGTCGGCTCCGCTACCTCGCTGCTTCCAGCCTTCCATCGTCGGGGGAACGATCCATCCTCCCGTTGCTGTAGAATCAGCCAATCCACGTATGACTTGACCCATGCGAACCATTCCGTATGCTCGCGACCGAAGCTGCGCTCGCGACGGTATGCCCGCATCAGTACGCGCATATCTTCCGTCGCATTTCTGAGCCAGGGCGCAAGCCAGATATGGTCCCAGGGCTTGCCTGTTGCCAGATCGTAACCGGTTCCCTGAAGCGGCACCGTTGGAAGAGCTTTGAGCATGGATGAGATGATCGCCAGTCCGGTCTGACGCATTCTCCGCCCGCGTTCGGTACTGTCACGATCGCCCTCGCGCAACAACTGGTCAGCACACTCGATGTTCTTGCTGACGAAGCCCATCGCCGCCATCGTCCAA
This sequence comes from Bacteroidota bacterium, assembly GCA_017860555.1. GTDB lineage: Bacteria > Bacteroidota > Ignavibacteria > UBA10030 > UBA6906 > JAGDMJ01. Next base: position 149 of record JAGDMJ010000371.1, on the reverse strand, counting down.
TTCCATTGAGGGCGGTTCGTATCGAATGTGGCGACGGCGAAAGGAATGGCCGTACGTCCGTCAATCGTGGCAGCCTGAGCGGCAAGGTGGTCTATCAGAACGCGCCGCACCAGATCAAGATCGATTACCGTGACCGCGGGATTTAACGT
>JAGDMJ010000004.1 GCA_017860555.1 Bacteroidota bacterium | reverse complement strand
CGTTTTCTCGTTCTGCGGGCTGTGGATCACCTTGCCGAACATCTCGCTGCTGCTGGCCTGGTAGAACTTGATCTTGCGATTGACCAGCTTGATCGCTTCGAGAACCTTGGTCACCCCCAGCGCAGTGAACTCGCCGGTCAGTGCCGGCTGGATCCACGATGTGGGAACGAACGACTGAGCGGCGAAATTATACACCTCGTCCGGCCCTACATCCTCGATCAGTTCGATTAAAGAAAGCTGATCGAGCAGATCCGCCTGGACGATGTTGATGCGGTCACGGATGTGTTCGATACGTTCGAAATTCTCCGTACTTGCCCGCCGTACCATCCCATAGACCTGATACCCCTTCTCCAGCAACAATTCGGCCAGGTAGGAACCATCCTGTCCGGTGATGCCTGTGATAAGGGCACGCTTCATCCCTGGTTCCCTTTCGACGTGGTATCGGCCTTCCCCGACTGCTGTGCGCTGATCTGAGCCTCGGTCTGCTGGATTCTCGCTTTCAGCCCCTGATCATTGGGGTACTGGGCCGCCAGCCCTTTGAGGACGTCCAGGGTTTTCGCGTAATCCTTTCGCACTTCGTAGATGTCAAGCAGGACCCGGTAGGGGTTCCAATAGGAATTGACGTTCCCTTTCCCCTCCTCGATCATTTTCCGGCACGTCGTCTCCGCTTCGTTCGCCAGTTCATTGAAGCGGTCCTCGCGGCCGATACGGTGATAGAACATGGCAAGGTCGGACGTCAACTCCCACCCCATCGGGATCTTGGCCCTGGGGATGAGGGCCTCCATACGGTCAAGGGCGGCAGCGCTCTTTTCGGTCTGGTTGGTCACATTGGCAAAGTAGGTCGCAAGCCTCACAAAGGCAAAGCGCAGGTTGATCATGAGGCGCGTCGTATTCTCGTCGTAGTACACGTCCGGATCGGCAATGCCCCGGAATTTGAAACCGGGCGCGGGAGTCCGGGAGAAGCCTTCCAGCTCTGTGAAGAGGTTGGCCTCCAGCACGTCCGGATTCACCGCCACATCCTCCCGTTCGGATTTCCTCGGCTCCAGTCGCAGGGCCAGCCCTTCCAGGAAAAGATAATCGTCCAGGCCAATCTTGCTGTCGGGAGCGCACGTCCCGGCAAAATAGATGGGGCGCCTCCACTGGTTGGTCTCGATGATATTCCTGACCATGATGTCCTGGATGCGGATCGCTTTGGTCTGCCCGTATTGCAGTGTGTTTCGCATCATGAATTCGATCTTCCCTTTTCGAAGCGAGGCGGTGTCCTGCACGCCCCGTTCCCGGAAGACATTCTCCGGCACGGGCAGCTCCACCACACGGGGTTCCCAGGCAACCGGGGTGATGTTCGCAATCCGGGCGTCGGACAGGCTGATCGGCACTGGCTGGGCTTCAGCGTAATACGGTTTGTTCTTCATCTGCTGGATGTACCACGGCGTGTTTACCAGGCTCAGATTGACAATGCGAATGTCACGACGGATCCCTTCGACATCCTGCAGGTACCAGAGCGGGAACGTGTCGTTGTCGCCGTTGGTGAACAAAACCGCGTCCGCGGCACAGGACTGGAGCATATTGTACGAGTAATCCCATGCCACATAATTTCCGGAACGGTCATGGTCATCCCAGTTGATGCGCAGCATGTTCCCGGGAATGGCCAGAAGGAAAAATCCGGCAACCGCCATGGACACCGTCGCAAAGGTCTTCGGCGACTTGATGAGACGCTCGGCATAGTCCACGAGCGCTGCAATGCCGATGGCAATCCACGTGGAAAAGACAAACAGAGCGCCAACATAGAAGTAGTCGCGCTCCCGCGGCTGCGGTTCTTGCTGGTTTTGATACAGGGCCAGGATAGGGCCAAAGATAATGAACATCGTCAGAAACACCAATCCCATCTTCCAGTCCCTCCTGAACTGGTAGTAAAGGCCCAGGAGCCCGATCAAGAAAGGTATGGCCAGCGTATCCCTCCAGTTCACTCCGGCATCCTGAAAATCTCCGGCAGAGCCGATGTAGTTCCATCCCATATAACGGAAGAACATGTGATCCAACTGATAGCGGACCAAGAAGTCCCAGTCGCTGGTGTAATTCGTGAAGATCCCTTGCTGGTGAGGCTCCTGGCTGTACCGGCGCGGGAAGAACAGCGGTGCCTGTCCGTATTGCTCGCGATTCAAATACGAGGTAAGCCGTGCCAGGTTGCTCGGATCATTCTCGTTCATCGGAGGATTTGCATTGGACCGAATGAGCACCGATGTATAGGTCGTGTAACCCAGGAAGATCAGAACGACGGAAACGAGAGCGATGAGCAGCATTTTCTGCTTCTTTTTGTACGCCGTGTAGACCCCGTAGCAGGCCCCGGTGATGATCAGCCAGGGAATGTACGCGATCACGTCGCTCTTCTTTCCGCTGAACTCCCCGTCCATCATGCCGGGAAGGTATTTCACGATCCCCGGGTACACCACCCAGAAGACGACGACGGAAATGACGGCAAACTTGATAAAACTGTTGAGCGTGAATTCGTACTTCCTGAAGTAGATGATCATCAACACCGGGAATATCGCCAGAAGGGAAAGCAGGTGAACGCCAAGGGAAAGGCCGATCAAGTATGCGATCAGGATGACGTACTTCTCGTTCCCTTCACGGTCCGCCCTGTCGAGCCAGCGGAGCGCCAACCAGATAACCGCTGTCAAAAAGAACATACTGGCGCCATAGACCTCCGCCTCGATGGAGTTGTCCCAGTAGGTCGTGCAGAAAGCAAGGGAGAGCGCACCGATGGCGCTGGAGCCATAGAGCGTCACCTGGTCGGCGAGGGTCCGGGGCAACCCGCGGTAATTGCTGATCGTGCGCACGATGATCAGGTAGACGAACCCGATGGAAATGGCGCTCAACAGGGCCGAAAGAGCGTGGGCCCTCACCGCCTGGTCTGCAGCGATAGGGAACATCATCGCGACGCGGGTCAAGAAGAGGAAGAGCGGCGAGCCGGGGGGATGCGGGACCTGCATCAGCTTTGCGGCCGCAATAAACTCGCCGACATCCCAGAAGACGACCGTGGGAGCCAGCGTCAGGAGGTAAACAGCGAGCGCCGCAACAAAAACAACGGCTGCAACGATGCGGTTCACAAACGTGTGCTTCATGCAGACCTCAAAAAGGGGGTAGGCGGAATTATCGACGGGAACAGGACCGTTAGGACACGCCGATGTTTTGTGTCATAAAATGAAATATACGGGAAAACGAAGAGAGATTCAAATGAAGGCGAATGGACCCCTACACCATAAGCCTGGCGGCGATCTCATCGCACAATACAAAACCGCGCGGAGTCAATCGGAGCATGTCTCCCTGGAGCACGGCGAGGCTCTCCTGCACCAGCTGCCGGACGGTTTCGCGCTGAGCGGAGTCCAGCCCGATCGCAAATTCAGTTTCCAGCCGGCGCAGATCTATTCCGTCGCTTCGTAAACCCAGAAAGATCCGTTCGTTGACGAGTTCCTTGAGCCCCACTTTTTCATCGAAGGCCAGCGGACGCTCCTGGTCCCGAAGGCGGCGGGAGTAGGTGGAGACATTGGCAACGTTTGCCCATCGCTCGCCCGAGCGACCGTCATCCGATCGCCAGAAAGAGTGGGCCGAGGGTCCAAATCCGAGGTAGTTCACATGCGACCAGTAGCTGTAGTTGTGCCTGCTCCTGGCTCCGGGTTTCGCATAGTTGGAAACCTCGTAGTGCTCGAATCCGTTTTCCTCCAGGATGCGCATCGTCAGCTCGAAGAGTGCGGCCTCGGCCTCAACAGGATTCGGGGAAACCTGACGGGCCCGGACCATCCGGGCAAGCGGCGTGTTGTCCTCAACGATCAGACTGTAGGCGGAAATGTGCTGCGGATCCAGAGCGAGCCCCCGCTCGAGCGTGTACATCCACCGGTCAGGAGTCTGCCCCGGAAGGGAATAGATGAGATCGATCGAGACATTGTCGAAGCCGGCCCCCCGCGCCAAGCGCACCGCTTCGACCGCCTGGCTGCTATCGTGAATGCGGCCGAGGAACTGAAGCTCATCGTCGCGGAACGACTGGATGCCTATGCTCAACCTGTTCACGCCCATCGACCTGAACGCCGCAAGTTTCTCCGGTGTGACGGTCCCGGGGTTCGTCTCGAGCGTAATTTCGGCGTCGGTGGCAATCGTGTACGTGGACCGAAGACGGGAGAGAATCGAGCCAAGCTGCCCGGGCGTGAGGAGCGACGGGGTGCCGCCGCCAAAGAACACTGTGTCAAACCGGGTTCCCTCCCCCCGCGGCGCGTATGACTGAATCTCCACCGCAAGCCCAGCGAGGAATTCCTCCATCGGCGCGAGCGACTCAATGGAATAGAAGTCGCAGTACAGGCACTTCCTCTCGCAAAACGGTATATGAAGGTACAATGAAGCCACGTGAGCTCCTAACGCACGATCGTACCCACCCGCCCCCAACGCACATCGAGCCAGCGCTCCAACAAGGTCGGGGGCGTGCCATTCCAGGACCAGTAGATCACGATCGGCTTTCCGATAATGAAGTCTTCCGGGAGGAGACCCCAGAACCGGCTGTCATAGCTGTCCTCCCGGTTATCTCCCATTACAAAATAGTAGTTCCGGGCAACACGAAAAAGCCCGGATGAATCTCCGTCGACAGAATAGGTTCCCTCGGGAGTCCTCTCAATAGTATGGCCTTCGCGCTCGGCGACGATGCCCCACTGGGAGTAGTTTTCCCGGGTCAGGCGCAGGGTGTCTCCTTCCCCGGGAACAACGAGCGGACCATAATTGTCCTCGTTGAACGGCGCTCCGGCCGGGTAGATCCGCTGTTGGTGCCGACCTGGGGGAAGGATTGGGCCGCCTGCGGCTCGAGCACGCGGAGGACTAGGGAGTTCCCGGCCGTTGAGAAAAACGCGCCTGTCGATGATCTGTACGGTATCATGCGGAGAACCGATGCACCGCTTGACATACTTCGCTCGCCGCCGCGGGAGCAGATCGTCCCTGTCCCCGGGAAACTGAAACGCAATGACGTCTCCCGGTCTCGGCCTCATGAATGGCGGAAGCGAGATGCCCGGCAACTTCAGATCAGTGAAAGGAAGCTCAGCGCGGGGGTGAACTCCGTAGACCAACTTGTTGACGAGGACGAAATCGCCCACCAGGAGGGTGTTCTCCATCGAACCCGTTTCGATGCGGAACGCTTCGATGGCACATGCCTTGAGCAGCAACGCCGCGGAGACCGTTACAATGAGCACCTGAAGATAGTCACGCAGGCGCAGGGCCGGCCGCAGCGCGTCCTCGCTTTTTTCCCTTTCCTTCCGGGCTACCTCCTCCACCGGCCGCTCACTTGATCAGCGTGCCAATTCTGCCAAGTCGAATCGAGGCCAGCTTGGGAAAAATGCTGAAGATCGGAATATCCGGGTCCCAGGACCAGTACACGATCATCGGCGTGCCGACCAGATGTTCGTCCGGGATAAATCCCCAGAACCGGCTATCAAGGCTATTGTCCCTGTTATCCCCCATGCCGAACATGTAGTTGTGCTCGACAGTGTACGCGGTAGTCGGCGTTGCATCGACAACGATGCGTCCCCCGTCGAATCCCACCGTGTGTCCCTCCCGTTCGATGAAGGTAATCCACTGCTCAAGGTTTTCGGGTGTCAGCTGGATGACGTCACCTTTTGTCGGGACAACCACCGGGCCCCAATGATCCTCGTTGAAGGGGGCTCCTTTGGGGAAGATGCGCGGCTCAGGGTATCCGGGCGGCGAGATCCGGTAGGAATTGAACTTCATGTTCCGCGGGATCGCCGCCGGTTTGCCGTTGACGAGCAGCAGACGGTTGACAATCTGAATGGTATCACCGCTCAGAGCGACACAGCGCTTTAGATAGAACATGAACTCGGAGGATTGCGCCTCGTCACGTTGGCCGGGAAACTCGAACACGATCACGTCCCCCCGCTGAACGTCCTTGAAGGCCGGGACGCGAAACCAGGGGATGCGTACATTGGTGAACGGGATCGTGCGTGGCGTTGTGCCGCCGTAGATAAACTTGTTCACAAAGAGAAAATCGCCCGCCATGATCTCGTCTTCCATCGATCCGGTCGGCACCTCGAACGAAGCGAGGACGAAGCTGTTGAGGAAAAAGAAGGCGACCAGAACGAACACCAGGTCCTTGAAGAAATCCTTGACCGGTTCCTTCCTGGGTTCGACCTTTCGCTTGCCACTGTCTTTCGTCATGACATTCTCCGGGTGATAGTAGCGCGTGATGTGCCCACCATGCTATTCATCTTCCATCGACAGGACCGCGAGGAATGCCTCCTGAGGTATTTCCACGCGCCCTACCTGTTTCATACGTTTCTTACCTTCTTTCTGTTTCTCCAGGAGCTTTCTTTTTCGTGTTATGTCTCCGCCGTAGCATTTCGCCAGCACGTTCTTCCGCATGGCCGAAATGGTCTCCCGAGCCACCACCTTGCTGCCGATTGCGGCCTGAATTGCCACCTCAAACATCTGCCGTGGAATCAGCTTGCGGAGCTTCGTGCAGAGCTTTTTCCCCCATTCATGTGCCTTATCCCGGTGTACAATGGTGGAAAAGGCGTCAACGGACTCGCCGTTCAGCAGAATATCAAGTTTAACGAGCTCTGCCTCCCGGAATTCCAAGAACTCGTAGTCCAGCGAGGCATATCCCCGACTCGTCGACTTCAACTTATCGTAGAAATCGAAAATGATCTCTGACAGAGGCATTTCATACGTGATATCCGCGCGAGTCGGGTCCAGGTAGGTAGTATTCTTGTAGACCCCGCGCCGGTCCATGCAGAGCTTCATAATGTTGCCGACAAATTCCGTTGGCACGATGATCTGCGCACGGATCATCGGCTCCTCCACTTTCTCGATCTCTCCCGGCAGAGGCATGTAGGAGGGGTTGTCCACCAGAACCACATTGCCATCGGTCTTGGTGACCCGGTACTCGACGTTGGGGACGGTGTTGATGATGTTCTGGTTGTATTCCCGCTCCAGCCGCTCCTGGACGATCTCCATGTGGAGCAATCCGAGAAAGCCGCACCGGAACCCGAACCCCAGCGCCGTGGAGGTCTCCGGTTCGTAGATGAGCGATGAGTCGTTCAGCTGGAGTTTCTCGAGAGCGCTTCGGAGATCCTCGAAGTCCTCCGCATTCGTCGGATACATTCCGCTGAACACCATCGGCTTCACGTCTTTGTACCCGGGCAGCGGTGCTGGGGCCGGGTTCGTTGCCGAAGTGACCGTGTCACCCGCTTTCGTGTCATGCACGTCCTTCACGCCGGCGATCAGGTATCCCACGTTGCCGGCGGTCAGTTGGCCGACCCGGTTCCGCTTCAGTTCCAGGACCCCGACCTCCTCGGCCTCGTACACCTTGCCGTTGTGGAAGAACATGATCTTGTCCCGTTCTTTGAGCGTGCCGTCGACCACCCTGATGTAGACCACCGAGCCGCGATAGATATCGAAGACCGAATCGAAGATCAGGGCGCGGACCGGGGCGCCGGGATCGCCCGTCGGAGGCGGGATCCGCCCGACGACGGCCTCCAGAATCTCGTCAATACCGATGTTCGCTTTGGCGCTGGAAAGAATGATGTCCTCGTCCTTGCATCCGATCAGATCCTTGATCTGATGCCTGACGGTATCCACCATTGCGCTTGGAAGGTCGATCTTGTTGATGACGGGGATGATATCCAGCCCCGCATCGATGGCAAGGTAGAGGTTGCTGATCGTCTGGGCTTCGACGCCCTGCGAGGCGTCCACCACGAGGATGGCCCCTTCGCATGCGGCGAGAGAGCGGGAAACTTCGTAGGAAAAGTCGACGTGGCCGGGAGTATCGATCAGATTCAAGACATATTCCACGCCGTCCTTCGCCTTGTACTTCATCTGAATCGCGTGCAGCTTGATCGTAATACCCCGTTCCTGTTCCAGGTCCATATCGTCCAGCACCTGGTTGAACTTCATCTCCCGCGGCGTGATCGTGCCGGTCCGCTCGAGCAGCCGGTCGGCAATAGTCGACTTGCCATGATCAATATGCGCGATGATGCAGAAGTTCCTGATTCGATCCATGAGCTGTGCAATAATGCAAAAGCCCGTCCCGATGAAGCCGGGGCGGACTTGTCTGGGACAGGGTGAAAACTGATGAGTAATATACGCTTCCGTGCAGTGAGTTGCAAGCGCATCCAGGGGCCCCCGGCCTCGGTTTCCCGCTTCTTGGTTTTTTTCCTCGAAAATCCGTTTATTAAAGTTTAAGTTCTATCCACCAACGGAGCGGCATGTCGATCCTGGATCTCCCGGCAGTTTCGGATTTTCTCCGAAGCCATTCAAATCATGCCTCGCACGAGCGACCCGTCGCCGTCTTCGACTGTGATGGTACGGTTATCCGCGGCGATGTCGGAGAAGCGATGCTCTACTACCAGATCGAGCATTTCCTCTTCAAGGTCTCCCCTGCTGCCGTCTGGCCCGATCACCCCGAGCGCGGTGTGCTTGACGAGCTCTTCAGGCACTTAAGCGCGGTCGATCCGGAAAATCGGTGCGCACACCCCGCTTTCGCTTCGTTTGCGGACCACGTCCTGTCCTGGTACTTCGGACAGATCAACGACGGGAAAGTCGAAAAAGCGTGCGCGGATATCGTCCGGCTCTTTGCGGGATACACGCTCGCGGAAGTGCGAGGCGTCGCTGTCCGCGTGTTCGAAGATGAGAGATCCTCTCCCGACAGCTCGAGGAGGCTCGGGACCCGCATCCTTCCAAAAGGCATCCGCTACATCAAGGAATCGGTCGATCTCATTCGGGAGCTGCAGCGCCTCAGGTTCCACATCTGGGCGGTATCAGGCAGCAACAAATGGAGCGTGGAGCCGGTCTTCGGTCAACTCGGCGTCGGTCCTGAATGTGTCATCGGCATTGAGTTGGAAGAGGCAAACGGGGTGCTCACACCTCGTGCGGTACCGCCGGTCCCCATTCGCGAGAATAAGGTCCACGCCTTCCAGCGCCACACTGCGGGGGTCCCGGTGCTTGTCGCCAGCGACTCACGGAACGACATCCCCCTGTTTCTCTATTCATCGGCCCTGAAAGTGCGAATCAACTCACGCAACCGGAGCACCGAGGAGTTCTTCCGGGAGGGGAAGGTCACGAGGGACGATCAGTGGGTGGTCATTGAACAACCGACAATTGAGGAGTAGCGAAGCGTATGGCGGATGCATCTGTCACGATCATCGGCGGGGGGGTTGTGGGACTTGCCATCGCGGCGGAGATCTCCGGGAAGCATTCCCCGGTGTTCCTTCTGGAGCGGCGTCCAAAGTATGGAACGGAAACCTCCAGCCGCAACAGCGAGGTGATCCACGCCGGCATTTACTATCAACACGGTTCTCTCAAAGCCATCCTCTGCCTGGAAGGGAACCGTCTGCTGTATGAGCTCTGCGAGAAGCATCAGATCCCCCACCGTCGCATCTCGAAGGTGATCACCGCAACCCGGAACAGCGAACTCGAGGAGCTGGAGCGGCTCTACCGCCTGGGCTCCGGCAATGGCGTTGAGCTGAAGATGCTGACTGCCCACGAGATCCTCGAACTTGAGCCAAATATCGTCACGGCCGGGGGGATGCTCTCTCCCAGCACCGGAATTATCAGCGCCCATGCATTGATGGACTTTTATTATCACACTGCAAAAGACCGGGGTGCCGAGATCCAGACGCACTGCAACGTCGTCGGCATTGAACGGAAGAACGGTTGTTACGAGCTCACAATTGAGGAGGGCGGCCAGCGTTCCTCCTTTACCTCGGAGAGGGTCGTGAACGCTGCCGGGCTGGAAGCAGATACGATTGCCGGGCTCGCCGGCATTGATGTCGACGCAGCCCACTATCGTCTGCACTGGTGCAAGGGTTGCTATTTCGCGCTGCCCAATTCCCTCAGCAAATGCGTGTCGCACCTTGTGTACCCCGTTCCCACGAAGCACTCCCTCGGGGTCCATGCCGTCGTGGATCTGGGCGGGCGGCTGAAGTTCGGGCCCGACGTCGAGTACCTCTCCGCACGCACGATGGACTACGCGGTGGATGAAAGCAAACGGCATGCCTTCGCCGAATCCGTCCGCCGGATCCTTCCGCACGTACGCGACGAGGACCTGACACCTGACATGAGCGGCTTGCGTCCGAAACTGCAGGCAGAAGGGGATCCGCAGAAGGACTTCATCATTCGGGAAGAATCAGACCGGGGCCTACCCGGGTTCATCGACCTGATCGGTATCGAGTCGCCGGGACTGACCGCATCGCCGGCGATCGCGAAGATGGTGGAGAAGATGCTCGCGTAACAGCACGAAGCGTCGACGGGTGCGGCGTCACATTGCCGGCTGAAGCGCGACCTCGACGCGCACATTCTTCGTTCCGTTGGCCTGTACCACCTGCACGGGTACAGACACACGGAACTGCTTGATCAAACAAAGGCTCTCCTTCCCTTCCGCGCAGTAGTAGACCACGAGGTCGATATCCACGTCCGTTTTTCCCGTCCCGAACGTTGCCGGGATGCTGACCGGGAACTTTGGATTCTGTATGTTCTGCTCGTGAACTTTTGATATGAGGCGCACCACGCCAGAATCGGCCGACCCATACCCGACGTAGAACGGGGCCTCCGCGTTCAACTTGTATCCTTCAGGGATCTTGACTGTCACATCGATCATTCCGTCGCCGACACCGATCTCCTGTTCAGGGATCCGAACCAGCTCTCCCCTGAATTCCCCTTTCTTCTTTGCGGCAGTCATCAGCTTTCCCACGTTCTTGAATTGCAGAGTCCCCACCTGTCTCGACGCCGGGTCATAGATCCGTATCAGATGGTTGTTCGTGTCGGTGATGTAGAACTTCCCACCGGCAAACACCAGGTCGTTCGGCTCGTTGAATGAGGAGCGAAGCGCGTTGCCATCCTCCATGCCGGTCTTCCCGGTGCCGAGAAACGTTTCTGCCTTCCTGGTCCTCAGGTTGATCTTCTTGATCTTGTTGTTGTACGTGTCGGCGACATACAACGCCCCGTCATGGTACAGGATTCCTATGGGATGTTGCAGCCGGACTTCCTTCCCGGTTCCGTCGACGTCCCCAAAATCGAAGAGTCCTTTCCCGACAATGGTCTCGACGTCGCCTGAGGCCTGCAGGGGGACGGCGCGAACGCCGCTCACCTCGCTGTCAGCGACGTAGAGCGTCGAACCGTCTGTCGTGATCCCGCTTGGCTGGGCAAACGCCGCGTCTCGCAGCGGCCCATCCACAATATCTTCCCTGCCGGAGCCGGCGTACGGTCTCGCTTCCAGCGTCTTCAGATCCAGCGTCCAGATCTGGTGCGGTCCCGCCATTGCGATATACAGCTTTCCATTCTGGACGAGCAGATCCCACGGCGAGTTCAGTTGGACGGCTTTGCCGGTCCCGGTGATGTTGAACTGCGGCGCCTGCGTCCCATTGCCGGCAAGGGTCGTCACTGTCTTCGCGACCAGGTCGATCTTCCGGACCGCATGGTTCTCCGTATCCGCGACATAGGCCGTCTGACCGTCCACCACAATGCCCTGCGGCCTATTGAACTGCGCTTCCTCGAACGATCCGTCTTTCAGCCCCACGCCCCCCTGCCCGATGATCTCCACCACAGCCCCATCCGGAATGGAAACCACGAGCACGCGATGGTGATTGGAGTCGGTGATGAAAAGCAGCTTCTGCGTCTGATCCACCGCGACTTTGCCGGGATACGAAAGAAATGAATCCGCGGCTTTGCTTTTCTCAAGGGCAAAGCGGAGCGGGGTCCGGTCGATCTTCCCCTTCGGGTCAAACTCTTTGATGATACCGGTGATCACCTGATCGAAGAGACTGAAGATCCCCTCACCTGAATGCTTTCCCACCACCTTCCCCTCCGGATCGATGATGATAAACGTCGGCCATGCATTGACTGCATAGCTGTTCCAGACCTCAAAGTCCCGGTCATTCACCACAGGGTGTTCGAGACCATACCGAAGGATCGCCTCACGGATGTTCTCCGTCCCTTGCTCCGTCGTAAACTTCGCCGAATGAACGCCGATCACGACCAGTTCATTCGGGTATTTTGCCTCGAGTTTCTGCAGGTCCGGAATGACGTGCATGCAATTGATGCAGCAAAATGTCCAGAAGTCCAGAAGCACCGCTTTCCCACGGAGGTCCTTCATCGAGATGGGATGGTCGGTGTTGAGCCATTCAAGATTTTCAGGAAAATCGGGGGCGTTCACCTTGCCCGCGTAAACCACCTGCGCCATCACGGCTCTCCGGTTGAGTGATTGATCGACACACGAAACAAGCAGAAGAAGTGCAAGGGAGATTCTGATGAACGATTTCATGGACTGCATGCTCCGCATGGACATTTTTGCGGGCAGAACGGCCCGCATCCTTTCCTTGTTTAACGCCCAGGAAACCCGAAAAGTTTGAGTGTTTCTTGGCCCCCGGGACGCTTCTCTCAGGGGATTCCTGGAACCTGACGTCAGATATCTATCCCACCTCATAATACCCCGTCATGCTCCGCTCGGCAATGACTTTTCCTTCAATGGCATTCTGGAAAAGCCGGAGCGACGCCTCGCGGGGGAGATTGACCGAATCCACGTTCAGAGCATAGACGGTGGCAACGTACGGATGCGCCCCGCTGCCTCTGGGCGGTGCCGGGCCTCCGTAACCACTCTCTCCATAGGTGTTCATGATCTCCCTGCAGCCCGGCGGCATGTGCCCCGAACCGGACGACCCCTCCGGGATCTCGCGGATCCGGAGCGGAATATTGATCACCATCCAATGAACCCAATTCTTGGCCACCGGATGCGGATCAATGATCGTGAAAGCAAAGGACTTGGCATTCAACGGGGGGTCATCCCACCGGAACCCCGGGGAAATGTCCTGTCCTTTGATGCTGTGATGCGTGTACTTCGCCGGGATCGACTCCTTGTCTTTGTAGGAAAGGCAGGTGAGTGTGAACATGCGGCCTCCTTTCAATGCGTTGGCAACGGGAAGAGCTGTGATGTCACTTCAGCTCAGGAGAACGCGATCTTGAGAGCTTCTCTGCTTGCGTGAATTGTCCTGTCGATATCCTCATCAGTGTGCGCAATAGACACAAAGCCAGCCTCAAACTGAGAGGGAGCAAGGTAGATCCCCCGCTCCAGCATCGCCCGGAAATAGGTGCCAAACCTTCTGGTGTCTGCCAGCAGCGCGGAGGGATAGTCCGTGACGGACCGGGGAGTGAAGAAGAGCGTCGACATGGACCCCACGCGGTTTTGTGAAGCCGGGATGTTGAGGTCCTGGATGTTCTTGTCGATCCCGGCAGCGAGCCTGCTGCTCTTGCGCTCCAGGCGATCGTAGAAGTCACCTTCCCCCATCAAGATCGAGAGGGTCTCAAATCCCGCACTCATGGCGAGAGGGTTGCCTGAGAGGGTCCCAGCCTGGTACATCGGGCCACTCGGAGCGACCAGTTTCATGATCTCAGCCCTTCCTCCGTACGCCCCCACCGGCAATCCACCGCCAATGATCTTTCCAAGCGTGGTAAGGTCAGGGCGTACTCCGTAGAGCGCCTGTGCTCCACCGCGGGCGACCCGGAATCCGGTCATCACCTCGTCAAAGATGAGAACGATCCCCGCCTTCGTGCAGAGGTCGCGCAAGCCATGGAGGAAGTTCCGAGCAGGCGGGACACATCCCATGTTCCCCACGACCGGCTCGACGATAAGCGCCGCGATCTGTCCTTTGTTCTGATCGACAAGTGCTTCGACGGAACCCAGGTCATTGAACGTGGCGTTCAGCGTCCCCGCGGCAACGGTCGATGGCACGCCAGGGCTGTCAGGAACGCTGAGCGTCATCGCACCCGAACCCGCCTTGATCAGGAAGGAATCCCCGTGGCCGTGATAGCACCCTTCAAACTTGACGATCATCTCCCGTCCGGTGAAGGCACGCGCAAGTCGTACGGCGCTCATCGTGGCTTCCGTCCCCGAGTTGACCATCCGCACCATTTCAACGGAGGGCATGAGGCGGGTGATCAGCTCGGCGGTGGAGACCTCAAGTTCGGTCGGGGCTCCAAAGCTGGTTCCGGACAGCGCCGCATTCCTCACGGCCTCGACAACACGCGGATGAGCGTGCCCCAGGATCATCGGTCCCCAGGAACCCACGTAGTCGATGAACTCGTTTCCGTCGACATCGCGCAGCTTTGATCCGCTCGCCGAGGCGATGAACAGGGGCTTCCCCCCCACCGCCTTGAACGCCCGGACGGGAGAGTTGACCCCGCCGGGGATCAGGCGCGTTGCCTTCTCAAAAAAAAGATCAGAGCGTTCGGTTTTCATCACGGGCATTTCCGAGTTGTCGACAAGTGTCCCACGATCATGATTTGATCAGGCTCCACTACCGGTCCCGGTCAAGCACCCGTGCCGCGTCTTTGGCAAAGTACGTCAGGATCAGATCCGCGCCGGCACGCTTGATGCCGGTCAGCATTTCCATCATGACCCTTTCACCGTCCACCCATCCGAGGCGTTCGGCGGCCTTGACCATCGCAAATTCACCGCTGACATTGTAGGCAGCCGTCGGCATGCCAAACTTTTCCTTGACACGATACAGCACATCAAGATAGGGCATGGCCGGTTTCACCATAACGATGTCCGCGCCTTCCTGGATATCCTGCGCAACCTCCCGGAGGGCCTCGTTCACGTTTGCCGGGTCCATCTGGTGCGAGCGCCGATCGCCGAACTTGGGTGTGCTTTCAGCCGCCTCCCGGAACGGACCGTAGAAACCCGACGCGTACTTTGCTGCATAGGACATGATCGGCATGTTCTGGAAGCCATGGTCATCCAGGACGGAACGGATCGCCCGGACCCGCCCGTCAAACATGTCGGAAGGCGCCACCATGTCCGCGCCGGCCTGGGCGTGCGTCAATGCTTCACGTGTCAGGAGTTCCACCGACTCATCGTTGACGATCTCGCTCCCCCGGACGATGCCACAGTGTCCATGCGACGTGTATTCGCAAAGACAGACATCGGTGATCAGGTAGAGTTCCGGAACCTCCTTTTTTACCGACCGGAGAGCCTGTTGTACCACGCCCAGTTCATCATATGCCCCTGAACCGACGTCGTCTTTCTCTTCCGGAATTCCGAAAAATATCACCGCCGGAACCCCCAGCGATTTCACCTCCACGCATTCGCGCACGATGTTGTCCACGGACATCTGGTACACACCAGGCATGGACGAGACCTCTTTTTTGACATTCTTGCCCGGGACCACAAAGAGCGGGTAGATGAAATCTTTCTTGGACAGCTGTGTCTCCCGTACCATATCGCGCAGGACGCTGGTCATCCGCAACCGACGAAGCCGGTTCACAGGGAAGGCCGATACACTTGTTTCATCTGTTGCCATATCATCCTTTTTTCATGATGGTCAAATTTATCCAAGTCCGTGTTCAGGTGCAAGCGCGCAGGAGGACGCTGCAGGGGGAAGAACCTCCTACAGCCTACGCCGGATAGTCACTCTGGATCCTTTCAGCGGTCTTTTTTCCATTCATAACGCAGTCTCCAACCGCAATTCCGCCCCTGAAATTACTGCAGAAGAACAATCCGGGATGCTCGTTCTCAAAAGATGTCACTGCATCGAGCACGGATTTGTACCCCAGGTTGTATTGTGGAATCGCTTTGTTCCAGCGGATGATCCTTGAGAAAACTGGTTCACCGTGCGCTCCGAGAATCGAACGGATCTCTCCGGTGACGCGCTTGAGGAGGTCGGTGTCATCTAGTCCTACAAGTTCAGGCTGGCGTGCCCCGCCGACGAACGTCGTCAACGCAACGCATCCCGCGGGCGCGCGCCCGGGAAAAAGCGATGAAGACCAGATCGTGCCGAGGATCTGACGCTTTTCCGCAGCGGGTACGAGATATCCGAATCCATCCAACGGCCTGGCGATCTGCCGCGAGGCATATCCCAGGAACAGTTCCGCTACAGGCGGGTAGTATATCGCTTCAAGCACCCTTGCCAGGCCAGCAGCAAGCGGACGTACCAGGGGAGCGGCGGCATAGGCGGGAACCGAGACGACCACCGCATCGCCAACGACGGAAAAGGGGGATCCGTTTTCTATGCCCGTGATCGTGTATTTTCCCCGGACACCAGTGGAGGTGGTATTCACACGACTGAGCGCCGTCACCGCGCATCGAACCCGCACGCGATTCCCGAGCCACCGGCTGATCGCGTCCGGGAATGTCTGCATCCCCTCAACGAACGAGAACATTTTCGAGCGATCCTTCGCCTTTTCCGCCCGCTGCTTTCGCTGTCGGGCTCCCATGACCATTCCCTTGATCAACCCCCCGTATTTTTCCTCGAGGGCGTAAAGCTTGGGAAATGCCGAACGAACGCTGAGCTGACCGGGATCTCCCGCATAGACACCTGCCACGAATGGATTGATGGCGTAGTCCAGGAACTCTCGCCCGAGACGCCGCTCGACGAACTGAGCAACGGATTCCTCCTCGTGCGCCCTCCCGATAAACGGTTCCTTCAGCAGACGGAGTTTGCCGGAAGCAGTCCAGAGCCCCGTCCGAAGGAATGCGCCCGGACCGAGGGGCAGCGCGTGCAAGCGACCCCCACGAAGGATGAAGCGTTTGTCCGATGCCGGGTCTGCATACACATGCTCTTTCTCGATCCCCAGTCCGGCATACATTTCCTTGAACAACGGCGTGGTCTCGAGCGCGCTGTTCGGCCCCAGTTCGATCAACCAGCCATCCTCGCGAACCGTCTGCATCGTGCCCCCGGCCGAACCTTCCTGTTCGAGGACGGTGACCTCGATGCCGCTGCGACGAAGCCAGTAGGCAGTCGTCAGCCCCGAGATCCCTGCCCCAATGATCACGACATGAGGAGAGGTCTTCATTTCGAAAGCTTCCGCAGTACGAGATCCGCCAGGGCGCGCACGAACAGAGGACTGGTGTTCAATGCCGGGCTCATATCAAAATACTTGATTCCCATTTCCTGTGCCCTTTTTCGCATGTCCAGATTGATCTCCCAGAGTGTTTCACTGTGGTCGGAAACGAACGCGATCGGAACCGCGATGACATGCGAGACGCCGCGCTGCGCCAGCTCTTCAACCGTCTGGGCCAGAGATGGTTCCAGCCACTTTTCCGGGCCAACTTTGCTCTGATAGCAGAGGTGATGAGCCAGGCCGAATTCTCCCTTGCGCAGGACCGCATTGTAGGTCCTGACAATCTGTGGCTGGTACGGATCCCCGTTCCGGACAAGCTTCATGGGCGTGCCGTGGGCGCTGAACACCAGGTGCACCTTCGGCCGGTCCTGCACGGGAACCCGGGCGAGCGCGATCCAGATGTTCCGGACGAGCGCGTCGATGTAGAGGGGGTGTTCACAGTATTCCTCCACCACACTCACGTCCGGCTGCCGCAACCCTTTCCGGGCTGCCACCCGGTTCCATTCGTTCACGCTGGAACCCGTGGTGGTCTTCGAATAGTGTGGATACAGCGGCAACAATACGACCCGGCTGAATTCGTGGCGCCGGACCTCTTCAGCCACGGCTTCTGTCAGGGGATGCCAGTAGCGCATGCAGACCAAGACCTTCGCGCTAATGCTTTTCTGAAGCTCACATTCCAACGCCCTCGCCTGGCGAAGCGTCAATTTCAGGATCGGCGATCGGCGGCCGATCTTCTTGTAGAATTCCTGAACGTGGGGGGCGCGCCGCCTGGAGATCATGCGGGCGAGCCTCTTCCGAAAAAGAAAAGCCAGCGGCAGATCAATGATGTCAGGATCGCAAAACAGATTGTAAAGAAACGGCTCGACACTCTCCAGGGAATCTGGCCCTCCGAGTTGCAGGAGCACAACGCCGGTCTTGTCTCTGTCACCCGCACGTTCGGGGGGGTTATTTTTCATCAAGCACCTTTCGCACGGCGATGGAAAGCGCTTCGGTTCGGTACGGCTTCTGCAGGAACACCTTGACACCCAGTGCCATGAGGTCACGCGCCCGGTCGTCCTCCGAATATCCCGTCGAAAGGATCGCCCGGACATTGGGATTGATTTCCTTGAGCTTTTCCATGGTCTCGCGCCCGGTCATGCCGGGCATGATCATATCCAGGATCACAAGGTCGATGCTCCGCCAATTTTCTTTGTACATCGTAACAGCAGTCGCGCCATCGGGAGCGGCAAGGACGTTGTATCCCTTCGATGCAAGGATGTCCTTGACCAACGCGCGGATCATGTCCTCATCATCCACGATGAAGATCGTCTCCTGGCCGCCGGTCGGCCGCTGTTGCTCTGGAGCCGGCACGACGGGAGGTTTGTCCGCGGTCGGGAGATAGATGAAAAACGTGGTTCCCACGCCCACCCTGCTCTGGAAATCGATGAAACCCCCGTGATGTTCGATGATGCCATAGACTGTGGCAAGCCCGAGCCCTGTCCCCTTTCCTTTTTCCTTCGTGGTAAAGAACGGCTCAAAGATCCTTCCCCGGATGGAGTCGTCAATGCCGATTCCCGTGTCCGCAATGGCGACCCGGATATACGGGGTGGTGTATTCGCCCTTCCGGGAGAGCAGATACGCGTCAGGCTTGTTGATCCGTCTGGTGCTGATCTTGAGTGTGCCTCCCTGCGGCATGGCATCGCGGGCATTGACGCAGAGATTCATCAGGACCTGCTGCATCTGTGATCCGTCCCCGACGATGATGGGAGACGACGCCGCGAGATCGGTCTCGATCGCGATGCTTTTCCCAATTGACGCTCGGAGGAGCCGAACCGTCTCTTCAATCAGATCGTGAATGTTCATGGGGCCCACAAGGTACGTGCCCCCGCGGGCGAAGGTAAGCAGTTGCGACGTGAGTTCCGCGGCCCGCAATGCGGACCTCTCGATGGTGTCGAGATGGGCGTACACTTTTTCATCCTGGTACACAACGCCCTTCAGATATGAGGAATACCCCAGAATCGCGCTCAGGATATTGTTGAAATCGTGCGCGATGCCGCCGGCCAGAAGGCCGATGCTCTCCATCTTCTGCGACTGGATGAGTTGCTCTTCGAGTCTCCTGCGGTCGGTCACGTCCTCCATCATCGCCACAACGTTCACCAGCCTGGAGTTCCTGTCGAACACGGGGAACAGCTTGACGTGCACCGTGTGCTCCTTGTCGTTGAAGGCGTACTCCGGTTTGAACGTCTTGGAATTGATCGTAAACGAGGGCGTGTCCACGATCTGCCCGGCATATGCTGCGGAGACGAATTTCTGCACCACCCCGTCCTGCAGGAATGGGCTCGTGAACAGGTTCAGCCGTCCGACCACCACGTTCTTGTTGCCGGCACCGAAGAGGCGCATCCAGGCCTCATTCACATCCACCGCATTTCCCTTCGCGTCGAACACGATGACGCCCATCGGGGTCTGGTCGATCAGGCGATTGAAGTAGTCGCGCGACTCAAGGATCTGCTGTTCCAGCCGCATCCGCTCGGTGATATCGCGGGCAACGCCTTGAATGCCCACCACCTTGTCTCCTTTGATGATCGGGGTTTCGTTGATCTCAAGAAGGATCGTTCTGCCGTCCGCGACATAGATCTCGCACGGATACGACGGCGCCGGTGTGCCGCTGCGCAACGTCTCTTCGCGCATGGCCCTGACCACGGCGTTGACCGGGTTGGGGGTCAGGTATTTTGTGAAGACGTCTTTCCATTCCTCCACGGAATGGCCGGTGATCTTCCGGACCGACGGGGAAAGATACGTATACACCCCCCGGGTGTCCTGCACATAGAAGAACAGGTCCTGAGTCCCCTCCACAATCAAGCGGAGAAACTGCTCGGACGACGCAAGCTTCGCTTCCGCCTTGACCTGTTCGCTGATGTCCCGCACGATTCCGAGAACGAGCTTCTTCCCGCCGATGGAGACAACGCGCGCGTTGATCTCCGCAGGGACGATCCTTCCATCCTTCCTCACGTAGTGCACGGGCCGGAAGTTCGTCACCGCGCCCTTCGTCGCCAGCCTGCGAAAGGCTTTCCGATGCTGCGCGTGCTCTTCCTCCGGATGGAGGGAAAAGACGGTCCGGCCGATGAGCTCCGCCCTCGTGTAGCCGGTGAGCTCGGTCGCCTGCGGATTCGTGTCCAGGATCTTGCCCGTCGCCAGATCAACAATCAGAACGGTGTCTACCATCTTGTGAAAGAGCTGACGATACCGCTCCTCGGATATCTTGAGGTGCTCTTCGAACATCATCCGGTCGATGAGACGGGCGACCTCGGTCCCCAGCGTCGCCAGGAACTTGATGAACTGCCGGTTCACCCGCCGTTGCTCTTCCGATCCCAGGCTCATCGCCCCGAAGATGCGCCGGTGCACCATCAGAGGCACCGAGACAAAGGTAGCAACCTTCAGATTCCGAAGCTGACGATTAGTATACCCGTTCCACTCCTGGGCATTGCTGACTGCGACGGGCTTGCGCGTGCGGATCACCCGGCCGGACAGTGATTCCTCGACCGGAATGCGTACCGTTCCTCCCTTGCCTTCGGGAAGGAGCCCGCAATGACCCACGATCTCCAGGACATCGTCGTCCGGCAAGTACCGCTCAATAGCCACGATAGGGAAGCGCGTAAACCTGCTCACCGTCGCGGCGATCCGCGAGTAAATCTTCCGGAGATTCCCTCCCTGCGTCACCAGAGCGATGACGTTGTTCAGGACCTCGAGCTCTTTTTCTTTCCGGACGAGCTTCCTGCCGTTCTCGCTACTTTCCTTCATATTCCATTACCCAATCTCGTGGCTGCATGAGAAGCGCCACAAGTTCTGCTTCGCGGCTGCCGGGCTCGGGCCGCATGGCATATTCCCAGCGTGCCTCCGGCGGCAGAGACATCAGGACGGATTCCGCACGGGCTCCCGTCTCCAACCCGAAGAGCGTGCCGCGGTCATACACAAGATTAAACTCCACATACCGGCCCCGTCGCAGGAGCTGCCATCGCCGCTCCCGTTCCCCCCAGGGCAGGTCTCGGCGCCGTTCAACAATGGGAAGATACGATTCGAGAAACACATTCCCGGCCGACTGCACGAAGGCGAAATTCCTCGCCCGATCCCCCTTCAGATAGTCGAAGAAGATCCCCCCAACCCCCCGTCGCTCCTGCCTGTGCCGGACAAAGAAATACTCGTCACACCACCGCTTGAACTTCGGGTAATACGCGGAATCATGAGCATCGCATGCCCGCTTCAGGACACGATGAAAGTGCACGATATCCTCAAGGACAGGATAGTATGGAGTGAGATCCGAGCCTCCCCCAAACCAACCATTGCCGTCCTGCTGCTCGAAGTAGCGATAGTTCATATGCACCGTCGGAACCATCGGACTCCGGGGATGAAGCACCAGCGAGATGCCCGTCGCGTAGAACTGTGTCGTCGCCACATTCATCGACTCCGCGAGCCGCTCCGGCAGATCTCCGGTGACCTCAGAGATGTTCACCCCCCCTTTTTCGAACAGCGCCCCGTCCTGGATGACACGAGATACACCGCCGCCACCGCCTTCACGATCCCAGCGGTCGACGGAAAACTTCGCGACGTGGTCAGCGTGTTCCAGTGCGGCGCAGATCTCTCCCTGAAGCCGCTCAAAGTAGGTTCGCGCCCCGAGTGCAAACTCTGAGACCTCAGGCTTCGAAGGGCGTATATGATCTTGGGGCATGGCGTGTTCAGCCGTGAAAGGCCGGGCTCTCCTCTTTCACCGCACGAATAAGGGCACGGGCGTGCTCAACGGGAACGTCGGGAAAGATGCCGTGCCCGAGATTGAAGATGTGTCCCGAACCGTTCCCGAATTTCCTCAGAATAGACCGGACCTCGCGGCGGATTTGTTCCGGCGAGGCATACAAGTATGACGGGTTCAGGTTCCCCTGAATCGCGACTTTTTCCCCGATGCGGTTTCTGACCTCCGCCAGGTCCGCCGTCCAGTCAACGCTGACGACATCGGCGCCAACTCCGGCGATGTCGATCAGCGAGTGATTAGCCCCCTTGGAAAAAATGATCACAGGCGCACCATCACGGTGGAGGTTGGACACGATCTTGAATATGTAGTCCAGGGAAAAGCGTTTGTAATGGTCGGGGGTGAGGAATCCCCCCCATGTGTCAAAGATCTGGACGGCGTCGGCGCCCGCAGCGATCTGAGCCTCCAGAAACAGCCGGACACCGGTCGCAAGCTTGTCCAACAGCAGGTCCAGCACCTCCGGCTCGTCAAGCATCATCCGTGCAACATGCTTGAATTCCTTGCTGCCCGACCCCTCGATCATGTATGTGGCAAGCGTCCAGGGAGAACCTGCAAATCCGATCAACGGAACACGCCCGGCGAGCGAACGCTTCGTGACGCCGATCGCCTCCATCACATACCGCAACGCCCGCTCAGGATCGGCGACGTTCAGCGCATCCACATCCGACCTGGAACGAATGGGCGCGCGGAAAACCGGACCACGCGACTCCACCATCTCAAGGGGCATCCCCATGGCATCCGGTACCACGAGAATATCGGAGAATATGATGGCGGCATCCACGCCGATGATGTCCACCGGCTGTATGGTTACCTCGGCAGCCAGCTCCGGAGTTTTCACCATCGTCATGAAATCCGCTTTGGCGCGAATGGCCCGGTACTCTGGAAGATAACGTCCGGCCTGGCGCATCATCCAGACCGGCGTCCGCTCAACGCGTTGACGCCTGCAGGCTCGAAGGAAGAGATCATTCATTCGTGGTCACCGAATTTTTGTCTGATGGCGTCCGCCAATCCTTCGGCGGTTGAGGTTTTTGCAGCGAGCACGTCCGTCCCTCCCAGCGTCCGGATCGCCTGCAGCGTTGACGGCCCGATCGCAGCGTACGTCGTATGGGCACCGAGTTCTGCCAGGTCTCCCCCGGGAAGCACTGAGGCGAGGTTTTTCACCGCAGAGGGACTGGCGAATGCTACAACATCGATCTCCCCCTGAAAAATCCGCCGGACAAGCCCTTCAATACCGGTCATCTCCGGAACTACCGTCCTGTATACCTCGACCGCCTCCACATGCGCTCCCGCGTCACCTAAACCCCGGAGAATCTCGTCGCGCCCAAGGTTCCCGCGCGGGACGAGAAACCGCTTCCCCCGGAGATTCTCTGCAGCGAAGAGCGCTGCCAGAGCGGAAGCGTTGAACTCCTGCGGCATGAAGCCTACCTTGAGC
>JAGDMJ010000370.1 GCA_017860555.1 Bacteroidota bacterium | reverse complement strand
GCCGGATGGCGGGACGCTCACCGTCCGGACAAGCACGGACGGTTCCTATGCAATCATCGAAGTGTCGGATTCCGGCCCGGGCATCCCCGAGGAGATTCAAACCCGGCTCTTTGAACCGTTTTTCACCCATGGCAAACGGGACGGAACAGGCCTGGGACTCTCCATCGTCAAGAAGATTATGGAAGACCACCGGGGCCGGGTTGAGGCGGAATCCACTCCCGGACAGGGGGCCACATTCCGCCTGTTTTTCCCGCTGCCGGCTCCCTAAAGGGTTGCCCGGCCGTTGCTTGGAAGTCTCTCCCTTTTTCCCTACATTGGTCTACTTGACGACAAATGGCCGCCGGAGCGCACTGTTGCGATGTTTTACACGGGTGCCGCCACTGCGCGCCCTGAGCCCGGTTCCCCGAGGAATCTCTCCGGTTGCCGGTGGCCTGTCTGTTGTCTATGGGCATATGGCGGAATTGGTAGACGCGCTAGACTTAGGATCTAGTGGAGAAATCCGTGAGGGTTCGAGTCCCCCTATGCCCACGACAAGTCGTCAGGATCGTAATCACGCACAGTCCATAATGCTATGAGGTTGTCCGTTGCAGGTTACTATTAATACTCTATCCGAGGTGAAGCAGGAAGCCACGATCGAACTCGTCCACGATGAGCTGCAGCCGCATTTCGAAGAGGCATACAACAAGTATCGCTCGAAGGTGGAGCTCAGGGGATTCCGCAAGGGGAAGGCCCCGCTAGCAATGGTCAAGAAGCTCTACGGTGAGGCAATCGAACATGAGGCGCTCGACGACATCGCCAACACCGTCTACCATCAGGCGATGGAAGAACGGAATATCCATCCGCTCGGTCGCCCGTCGATGGTCGACATGGATTTCAAGCGGGGGGAACGGCTCCAGTTCCGCATCGAATACGAAATCAAGCCCCCCGTCGAACTGAAGACCTACAAGGGGATCGCGGTGGAACGGCTGGTTCATGCGGTATCCGATGAAGAGGTGGACGAAGAGATACAGCAGATCCGGAAAGCCAACAGCACCATGACGCCGGCTGAGGCCGTGACGGATGACGAACACATTGTCACCGCTGACGTTCAGGAACTGGATGAAGCCGGAACGCCGCTCATCGGGCGGAAGTCCAACGGCGTGCGGTTCTATCTTTCAGACAACTCCCTCGCCCCGGAGATCCGCGATGTGCTCCGCGCCGCGACGGTCGGACAGACGGTGCAGGCCGCATACGAATCCAAGCACGACGACCACAGCCATAACGTGCGCCTTGCAATTACGCCCAAGACCATCGAGAAAGTGGAGCTGCCGGCGTTTGACGAGGCCCTGGTGAAGAAGGTCACGCGCGACAGCGTGACATCCCCCGAAGAATTCAAGACATCCATGCGGAACGACCTCCAACGGTACTGGTCGGAACGGTCGGAGGCAAAAGTGGCCGACGACATCGCGTCCGAAATCGTGCGCCAGCACGAGATCCCGGTGCCGGAGGCCTTTGTGGAGGCCCTGCTGGATTCCTATGTTGAAGAGCTCCGCGGCCGCACGCGCGATCGGTCCCTGCCGGCCGGATTCGACGAGAAGAAGTACCGCGAAGAACGTCGCACACAGGCCATCTGGCAGGCCAAGTGGATGATGATCAAGGAGCGTATCGCCGAGGTGGAAAGCCTGACGGTGACGGACGCGGACATCGAAGCACTGGCGGCGGAAGAGGCAGGACGGACCGGGCTGGACAAGGACAAGCTGCTCCCGCACTACAAACGGTCCGATGCCGTACGCGACCGCATCATCTCCGGGAAAATCATGGAGTTTCTGAAACAACACGCACGGATCTCCGACAAGGAAATGAAGGAAGGAATGGCATCATGATACACCGCAACGACCACACGAGTCCGTATGAGATCTACAATCAACTGGTCCCCATGGTGGTTGAGCAGACCGGCCGGGGCGAGCGCGCGTACGACATCTTCTCACGCCTCCTCAAGGAACGGATCGTCTTCATCGGAACTCCCGTCGACGACACCGTCGCCAGCCTGGTGATCGCCCAGCTGCTGTTCCTCGAATCCGAAGACCCGGACAAGGACGTGAACGTGTATATCAACAGTCCCGGCGGCTCGGTTTCGTCGGGTCTGGCAATCTATGATACGATGCAATATATCCGCCCGGACGTGGGCACCATCTGCATCGGCCTCGCTGCGAGCATGGGGGCCGTGCTGCTGGCCGGCGGCACCAAAGGGAAACGCTCCGCGCTGCCCAACTCCCGCATCATGATCCATCAACCCTGGGGAGGCGTGCAGGGCACGGCGTCCGATATCAGCATCCAGGCCGAGGAAATCCTCCGCACCAAGAAACGGCTGAACGAAATCCTCGCAAGCCACTGCGGCCAGCCGCTCGCCTCCATCGAGCGCGACACGGACCGCGACCGGTACATGTCCTCGGAAGAGGCAAAGACCTACGGACTGATCGACAACGTGTATATCAAGAAGGATCGCGAAATCAAGAAGTAGGACTTCCATCGCGAGAGACCTATGACACAGCGCAACCGGAGCGGCGACAAAATCCACTGTTCGTTTTGCGGACGGACACCTGAAGAGGTCCAGAGCATCATCGCAGGCCCGGATGTATATATCTGCGATATCTGCGTCTCCAGCTCTGTCGATATCATCCGCAACAACCTTGCCGCGTTCACTTCACGGCGGGGACCCAAGTCGGGCCTGACGCCCGTCCAGATCAAGAACGCCCTGGACGAATACGTCATCGGACAGGAACACGCCAAGAAATCCCTCGCGGTTGCCGTTTACAACCATTACAAGCGCATCGACTCCAAGGACCACCTCTTCGAGCTGGACGACGTCGATATCGAAAAGACCAACATCCTGCTCATCGGTCCGACCGGCACCGGCAAGACCCTTCTTGCCCAGACCCTTGCGAAGATCCTGGATCTCCCGTTTGCCATCGCCGACGCGACGACGCTCACGGAGGCCGGCTACGTGGGCGATGATGTGGAAACCATCCTGGTCCATCTCCTCCAGAATGCCGAGTACAATGTCGAGAAGGCCGAGAGAGGGATTGTCTACATCGATGAGATCGACAAGATCTCACGCAAGAGCGAGAGCGCTTCCATTACGCGCGATGTGTCGGGCGAAGGCGTCCAGCAGGCGCTGTTGAAGATTCTGGAAGGTACCATCGCCGGCGTGCCCCCGAAGGGCGGGCGCAAGCATCCGGAACAGAGCCTGATCAACATCAACACGCGGAATATCCTCTTCATCTGCGGCGGCGCATTCGAAGGGCTTGACAAGATCGTGGCGCGGCGCGTCAACAAAAACCCGATGGGTTTCGGCGCGGAAATCAAGGGAAAGAAAGACGCTCATCCGGACGAGTACCTCCAGCTGGTGCAGCCGGAAGATCTCATCAAGTTCGGTTTGATTCCGGAATTCGTCGGACGCCTCCCCCTCATTTCGTCCCTGCATGCCCTGAGCGAAGAGGCCCTGCTGAACATCCTCACGGAACCCAAGAATGCGATCGTGAAGCAGTATAAACGTCTCTTCCGCGTGGACGGCGTGGAGCTGGTCTTTGAGGAAGCGGCGTTGAAGGCGGTTGTTCAGAAGGCCATGGACCGGGGGACGGGGGCCCGGGCGCTGCGATCCATCCTCGAGGAAGTGATGCTGGATATCATGTACGGCCTCCCGGAGAAGCGCAACGTCTCGAGTTGCACCATCACCAAAGACGTCATCCTGCGGAAAAAAGAACCCCTCTACAAGTATGAAGAGCAGAAGCAGTCGGCGTAGGGCTTAGAAAATATCCCTGGCGCTTTCCTGCTTTGTCAGCTTCACATCCTGCAACTGCGGGGCTTTGAGCCGGATCTCCAGCTTGAAGTTCCTGTACGACCCCGTAGGCACCCACGAGAAGTTCATCTCCCAGCAGTGGAGATCCCTGTACACCGTGATTTGCGGCGCCGCGATCGTCTTGTTGATAAGATCATAGCTTGCGGTCGCCGT
>JAGDMJ010000369.1 GCA_017860555.1 Bacteroidota bacterium | reverse complement strand
CCACTGAAGACCTGGGCAATTCGTACTTGATCGTCGTCCCCGGATTGAAGGGGTTAGGGTAGTTCTGAGAGAGGTGGAACTGCGTCGGGGCCAACAACGCTTGCTCGGAGACTCCGGTCACCTGGTTCAGGTAACTGACCGCTGCCCTGATGAAAAATGTCCCCTCCCAGAGGTACCAGTCTCTGATTCCCTCGAACTCGGTGTACACGAGGTTCAGGCCATTCGTGCTGTTGGTGTCCCACCCTACCATCGGACTATTCCACGTGTCCCAGAAAAGGCCTGCGAAGAAATCTCCATACAGAACGATGTTGTCGGCACTGAGGTCGAGGAAATGCCACCCCGTCCCTCCCGGTTGTGTATGCCGCAGCGTGTCGGGAAGGAGCGGGCCGTAGTAATCGGCGCCGAATGCGTAGAATGAACCGTCGGAACCACCGGTACCCGGAAAGGCATCCAGAGAGACGATATCATAGTAGAAACCCAGAAGCTGCGCGGGTGTCACGGGCGGAATGAAATAGCAGGCAGCTCCTTCGTTGAAATCCGACCTACCGCTGTACACCCCGTAATCAGGGGTATCGTCGTCGTACTGAAGGAGCACGTTGACCATCCCGCTTCCCCCGCTCTGCGTGACCGTCAGCTGGTAAGGGTTGGGGCTGAAGTTGTCATTGTTCCAGAGATACAGGACCGCGACGTAGTACTCCCCGGCGGCGAGGCCCGAGCGTTCGATCAGCTCCGCCTGCAGGTTCATGTTGAGCGACGAATCCACCTTCAGATACTCCTCTCCGCTCTTGCGCAACAAGTAGAGATCATAATCCGCCGGCACCGTCAGGTCGACTCGCACATCGAATGTTGATCCGGCGACGATCCTGTACAGGTCCACGTCGTTTCGGCTCGTGATGTACCCGTTATAGGTGAAGCCAGATGTAACCGGTCCGTATGCCTGCGCGAAGGTGTCATTGGGTTCGTACAGATCAACGTTTTGTTCTCCTCCCCCTCCTCCGCCTCCCTGGTAGGAGGCCTGGATCATCTCGTCCCACTGTGTATCCGCGGCGAAGTCGATCTTCAGAATCCCGTTGGCATAGCGCGGGTCGTAGGCAGAAGAAGGGGGGAAGTATACCGCCATGCCGTGGGAATTCGCGTGCGATGGCTCCGCATAGTTTTCAATTACAAATGCATTCAGAGCCGTTTTGAGCCCATTCGTCTGACTTGCCACGACCGGAACCAGCCCCCCAACGCGGTCTGCAAAGTCGTAAAGATCGATGTGCTGGCCCTTGTTGTAACTGTCCGAAGCCCCCCGGGCCTGGTCAACCTGGGTCCAGCTGTTAGCAGTCCCAAGTGCCTGGGCGAAACCGTTCAGAGCGGTGACTACCGCCTCAATTTTCGACATGTCAACCGCCGAAAACGTCTGATCTGTCTGTGAGTCGCTGCCGTAGAACTGGGCATATTTCTGCACGAGTGTGGTGCTCAGTTGTGCCGCCGTCATGTCCGGGTTTGAACGGATCGCCGAGAGGACCTGATCGTACGCCCACCCGTCTCCCGGTTCGGTCTCCTCCGAACCCACCATGTAGCTTACCAATTCCCGTATTTCGTAGGCATTCTCAATCATCCCCATCAGGCAAGCATCGAAGCCGATGACATCGATCCTGGTCCCGACACTCTGGAGTGCGCCCGCGATTTCATCGGTCATCAGCCGGTCGTTGTCTGTTTCGTCCACGCATACGTCCTTTCCTGGTCCCCAGCCACTCCGGAACGGATTCTTGAACTCTATTCCAGGTCCTCCGGCATTCCCACCTCCAGTGTTCACAAGGTCACTGAGTTGCACAGCATTCGGAGGGACAGGAAGGGGAGTGGTGCGCAGGCCCCGCCCCCCGGGCTTCATTCCTTTCCATCCCCCACCATGGTCCCAGAGCACGAGACAGTATCGCTGGGCGGGGTAGTTCTGTATCGCCCACCTCACGAAATCCACCAGCGATTGGGGCGCTCCCATATTCACTTCCCCTAAATTCTGAACGGCAGGGGATGAGATTGTGCTGGTATTGAGATCTTGCATTACGCGGAAGCGGCGGGTGTCGGTCCAGTTGCCGTTGGAAATATCATACTGGGGACTTCGGTCAAACTGAACGATGATCTGAACGTCATCATTCGAGCCGACTGTCTCCATCTCGTTGAAGTCGGAGATTCCGAATTGTTCGAGGTCGTTGTCGGCCGCCTGGTAGACCATGAACGTCCACTTCGCGGTCTGTGCCCAACCAGAGGTTACGAGCACAAGCAGAAGGCCAACCAGAAGCACTCTCATTGTGCGCATTGTTCATCTCTGTCATGTGAATAGGCTGTGTGGATTGAACTTGTCATTGTGATAACGGTACCGAGCGAACATATTCAAGGAGAAGCCGGTTGTCGGGTTTGATTCGCAGGCGTGCATCGAGGCGGATCTGGCTGCCCACACCAGTCCCTTCCATCGGGGAGACGTCCGGCGGTTCCCCCCCTGTGACGTACATGCAACTGTCGCCGATCATGAATATCCAGTCACTACGACTCTCCTGTGGTGCCGCATAGGAAGGAAAGACGCACTTGCCTCCTTGCCAGCCCATGTAGTAGCCCTTGAGGGTGATGAGTGAGTCGCGATAGATCTCGCGGCTCTGATAAACGTCGTCGAACGTCTCAGGCGCACGGATCGGATTTGACGTCTGGCACCCCGGCGAGCTCAGACAACCGATGGCAATGGCCAGGGCAACGATGGAAACTGTCAGGCGGGAGGCATACGGTGCGCCGGAGCCATCCGTACGGAGAAAGACAAGACACGTCGAGTGCTTCATGTTCCCTCCTTTGTCGCGATGTTCTGACTCTAATGGTGAGGAGTAGTCAGCGATGGAAGACCATTGTGAGTGAAAAGCGGCTTGGCTGGCCATGGCAAGCCGCGACAAGGATTCCTCAAGTGCCAGTTATGTGAACTTGGGAAGAAACTCGGGTGAAGGCGCAAGACCGCCATATAACCAGGGCCCTGTTCATGAGCGCTGAGTCGCTCGCTAGTCGGATGGACCGAGTTGCAGCCGAAGAAGGGGCACCTTTCACTGAAGGAACGTGTGCCGATGAGGCCATCAGGCCCAGGGCCGTTGCAGGGGTGTAGCGGAGCAATCGGGAGATAACTCAGAATTCTGTAGCGGTGACCATACACGGTGGCCATGGGAAACCTACACGAGCGTGTATGCTTCCGGCAGCATCAAGGAACAAAAACTCGGGGGCATGATACGGAAGGAGAAGGGCAAAGTCAAGCAATGGATTCGGAGGAGAATGTGCCTTCTGTCGAAGGAAATCCTCCTATCTACCGCTCTAATTGCTGTTTCAACGGTAAAAAAGGAGATCCAACAGGCTAACTCCTTTTTCAATCCTTTGATCTATAGGGAATGACGCCATTCTTCTGTAGGGTGGAAGGGGGATCACGTGTTGTTTTTCTGAAGCTCTGGGGTGAAATGGACCTCCTTCTCTTCCTCAAAGGCCTGGCTATCGGATTTCTGCTGGCCGTTCCCATTGGGCCGGCAGGTATCCTCTGCATCCGCAAGTCGCTGACGGAAGGACATACGCGGGCCCTGTTCACCGGCCTGGGGGCTGCAACGATAGACGCACTCTACGCGGGAATTGCGGCGTTCGGGGTTACCCTCGTCTCCGATCTGATCGCCGTTCATCAGACGCCGTTGCGACTAGCCGGGGGCGGATTACTCTTGTTCCTTGGAACACGGATGTTCCAGATCAGCCGGACGGGCCTGGCCGTCAGCTCTGATGGGAAAGGGGCTCTTGGCTCTTACCTCACTACTGTCTTACTTGGCATTACCAACCCGGTGACCCTGTTTGCCTTTCTTGCAGTGTTTGCTACCTTCGGTCTGGGAAATGGGCTCCTTGTCGTTTCGACATTCATACCTGTCCTCGGAGTGTTTGCGGGATCCTGCCTCTGGTTCTTCACTCTTACGTTCACCGCCACATTCTTTCGTAAGAAGTTG
>JAGDMJ010000368.1 GCA_017860555.1 Bacteroidota bacterium | reverse complement strand
GCGGATGAGGTATCGTGCGGGTTTTCGATCGTAGAAGGCCTGAACCAGTTGGCGAGCAGTCCAGGCGGAAGTCGGATGCTCCGTCACATTGAAGTGCACGATCTTGCGGCGATCATGAGCGAGAATGATCAGAACGAATAAGACGCGGAAGGTGGCCGTAGGGACGGTGAAGATCGATCGAAACAAGTTCCCCGATGTGGTTGTCGAGAAAGATCTTCCAGTTCTGCGAGGGAGGTTTCCTTCTTTTTGGCATCGAGCGAGAGACGGACCGCTCGGAAATATCGATTCCAAGCTTCCATAGTTCCCCATGCACTCTCGGCGCGCCCCACGTCGGAAAATGTTGAGCTCAACATTTTCCCCTCTGGGGTTATAACCGCATCCAGGGAGCGGTACGGAATCTCGGGTACAGCATCTCGGATACGGCGATTGCAAAGATATTGAAGGCACACGGGATTGATCCGGCGCCTGACCGAAAGCGACAGGGAAACTGGAAGGAGTTCCTCAGCACACACTGGGACGTGCTTGCCTCGGTAGATTTCACAACGATTGGGGCTTGGACGAAGAAGGGCCTGGTCAATTACTATCTGCTGTTCTTTATGGAACTTGCGACACGGCGGGTACATCTTGCCGGCCTTACAATGCACCCAGATGAAGAGTGGCTGGTCCAGGTAGCCAGGAATATGACAGACGCCGAGGTTGGGTTTCTCCGTGGCAAGCGATACCTGCTGATGGATCGTGACGGGAAATTCTCGGAACTGTTTCGAGGAACACTGCAGGCCGTCGGAGTAAAACCAGTCCGCCTGCCGCCGCGATCGCCGAATTTGAACGCGAACATCGAGCGGTTCATGCGAAGCCTGAAGGAAGAATGCCTGGATCGGATGATCTTCTTCGGAGAGAAATCGCTCCAGGCTGCCACGGTCAGCTATGTGGATCATTTTCTTCGGGAGCGCAGTCATCAAGGGATGGACAACCGGCTGCTGATTCCGGGGAGGGAAGTAGGCGAGAAGGCTGGTGAGGTCATGTGCCGGGAACGGCTCGGCGGATTATTAGGTTATTACTACCGCCAAGCTGCATGAGCATCATCGACGATGACGGCAGCCGTTCCGCAATCGGCATCGTCGTGTGCATCGGTGACGCCAAGCGTTTGGTTCCATCCTGTTCGTGCCAGAGCCGGCTCGATTCCAAATCGGCTGAGATTGTACTCCGACTCCATTGCAGTCTTCAAAGAAGTACGAATTTGATCGACGTCGCAGAAACTTTACCATACGACAGCTCTCTATCTTCGGGAACACGACTTTGCGAAAGCCTATGCCAAACTCGCCGCATGATTTTCTCGATTTTTCTCTGCAAAACGCAAAGAAGTCATCAATAAAGAATCTTTCCTTCAATTTTATTTCCATAATTTCCTTTCGCTTTAGGTCGTCCTTCCGTCGACCAAGCGCCGGACAGCTCCCCACATCCGGAGACGGTAGATCTCGTGAAAAAGGAAGCTGAACGGAAGGCTTGCGATGATGGTGAGGCCGAAGGTGGCGTGGATGATGTACGCGAGGTCGGCCCCGACAGGAAAGAGTAACGTGAAAAGCATCATGCAGTCCATGACGAGGACCCCGACGCCGAGAATTTTCCTCTCCCATCCGTGAATGGAGTTTCTCGTCGTGAGGCCGGGGGTGCTTGTGATTCCCAGGGCCTTTGCGACGCTGTCCACCGGCCGGATCATTCCGCGCTTCCCCAGGATGCTCATGACAAACGGCGTCATGATCCCGGGAACAGCGAGGAGAAGTGCGACCAGGAAGACACTGGTCAGAAACTCACCGAGAGAGTGGTAGAATCCACTCGTTCCGAAGAGTTCAATCTTGAAGTTGAACCAGTCGGCCACCATCAAAATGGCCCTGTGCAGCGGGACCTTGGCAAGCTTGTCGAGAGAGAGGATGGCGACAAGCCCGTAGATTCCCATCGCGGTGAAGAAGCCGACGTGGTAGACGACGTGGCCGAGCGCAGTGATGGGATTTGCTTTCAGCCAAAACTTTGTGAAGGTCTGGACATTCACAGCCCAGAGCGCGCCGAGGATGCTCTTGCCCTTGGCGGGGTAGGGCGTCGGAGTCCTGGGTGTCATCTCCCGCTTCATGGTCATGCGATTGTAGAAGTACCTGCTGAACCGCAGAGCCATTCCGAGGATGCAGATGGCGAGGGCTAACTTGGCGTAGAACGGGATTGCGTCGTGGATGAAAAATTCCATGATCTTGTTTCCTTTTGTAGGTTAGGCCGCAAGGGCAACCGCCGGTTCGGGTTCCTGCACAGCCTTCCTGGATAGCGCAGCCATCATCGCGCGGTAGACTAGCATCATCAACATGTCGGTCTTGGCCGGAACGTTGTGGTGCTCGACAATCTGGTCCAGGCTTCTCCAACAGGTGGCGCAGGGCGTGACGACGGCGGAAACACCGGTCTGCCGGATCTGC
The DNA here is from genome assembly GCA_017860555.1 of Bacteroidota bacterium. Taxonomy (GTDB): domain Bacteria; phylum Bacteroidota; class Ignavibacteria; order UBA10030; family UBA6906; genus JAGDMJ01. Next base: position 1,573 of record JAGDMJ010000368.1, on the reverse strand, counting down.
TCCGCCTTGAAGGCAGAGACATTCATGCGGATGTTCTCCGGATCCGTGCTGTCCGGCCACATCCTGATTCCGCCGCCGCCAGCACCGCAACAGTAGGTGTGCTCGCGGTTCGGCGTCATCTCGATGAGGGTGGCGCACTTCTGGAGAAGGCCGCGAACGACATCTCCGTACCCTGCCTTTCTCACAGTCCAGCAGGGATCGTGGAGGGTCACAACCTCCCCGAGGTTCTTCAGGGGAAGCTTGCCCTGGTTGGCACGGTCCAGGAGCAAGGCGTCGATATAGACGAGCTCGACACCGTGCTTTCTGAAGACCTCGGCAGCTTCGACAGAGAGCCACCTGACGTCACAGGCGCACTCGCCGACAATGATGTACTTGCAGCCCAGGCGCACTGCCTCAGCACACATCTCCTCGGCGTAGGAAAGCGCCAGCGGCATGTCCACGCAGAAAGTGGCTTCCTCGGTCCCTGTGTTCTTGAGGCGGGAACTCACAGTGAAGTCTACACCAGCCACGTTGAGGATTTCTCCTGCGAAGGTCAGGACCTCGGGGTGCAGGGTGTTGCCGATGGAAGAACACGGGAGAAGGTACTTTGCTCCCTTCCTGTCGACAGTGACCTTCACGCCCGCTTCCCTTGCCATCTGCACCGCCTTGCCGACGGTCTCGTCCCAAGTCTTCCCGAAGGAGTGGCCCGTTGTCCTGGAGTTGGTGAGGATCTCCTGGACAACAGGCGGAACGATTCCGGCAGCAGTGAGGGCAGCACGAGTGAGTTCGACGAGGCGGTTGTTTCTCACACCCTGGGAACAAGCAAGAGTGCACCTGCCGCACATTGTGCAGCAGCCGTGGACCCCGAAGACGAGGTCGCTAAGCTTCTTAAGGTCCTCTCCCGCCGGGAACTTCGCCATCTTTAGTATGGTCTTGAGTCGGCCGACGAAGGTAAAGAACATCCTGTAGATTTTCCGGAGCTCGTCGCTTCGTCGCTTCGGGTGGTGTTGCGGGTCCTGCGTTGCCATGTAAAGGGGGCAGGCGGCGGCGCACACGCCGCAACCGATGCAGCCTTCGATGTGAGTGTCGATGTCCTCGGCCGTCAGATTCTGTTTCATGGTCTTGACGAAAACCCCGAGAGGGCCAGGGACTGCGGGGACAACGAAAAGCGACCGGAAGAAACTCGTGGCCATGTGAAACAAATGGATGATCCTTCTTTTCATTATAGATTCTCCTGACGGTCTACTTTTCGTTCCCGCCGCAGACGATCCGAATTCTCTTGTGGGTGCCGCCGCCCTTGCAGACCACTCGATAGGACGAATAAAGGGCATTTTTTGAATTTCGGGTCCGTTTTCATCTCTTGTCCTCAAATTCAACACGAATACGCACGACCCCGGGCGAGCGGAATAAGACATCCGGAAAATGGTGGGGAGGGACGGGGAAAAAAGGAGCGGATTTCATTCCGTACCGGCAGCCGCAGGCATCTCCCTTTTTGCTTATTGGGTCAAATACCCTTGAGAAATTCTTGGTCTCCCCTGCCGCTTGGGATAATTGCGAGTCATTTCCACTCCAATCGATGCTATTCTTCTTCCGC
>JAGDMJ010000367.1 GCA_017860555.1 Bacteroidota bacterium | reverse complement strand
CGGCCCGCCAGTTTGTTGACACTACCAGTGTGAGTCCTGGTATGAAATGACCGGAAGGCTCGTGCGGAAGCGACCATAGCCGCTGGAAGTGAGCTGCCATGAAAAGACACTGTATCAGAGTTCCATGCTTTGCCCGCCGAAGCAGATGGCGAGGAGTGTGCCTCCTCGTTGCAGTGATGACCGGCGTCGATAGCCCGGCACAGCAGGTCTCCATCCCTCGGATCGACTTGATGCCCAACCAGCCCACCCCGTACGCCATGAGGAACTGGAAGGACGTCGCCAGGGGCTATGACTCCCTTGCGTTCAACCTCCAGGCTTCCGGGCAGTATCTGCCTCTCATCGCGTTGAATCCGAACACCGTCAACTATCCGGGACACGGCAGTTTCTTCCTCCATTCCTATGTCGGAACGCATGCACCGACCAGTTCAGAAGCGGTCAACACACTCCCGGCGGTTCTGGGGGCGACGCTCTCGGGGGTTGACAAGAGCAACAAGGGAGGGCTCAACTGGGTTTTGATGAGCGAGGAGTGGTTCAACAGGAGACCCGAGGAGAATCTCTATCTCAACGCGCCGACAGCAACGAGCGGGGACGACTGGTGGTACGAGACCATGCCAAACGTCTTCTTCTATCAGCTCTATTCCCGGTATCCTCATACGGGGGATTTCGACAGTCAATTCCGGACGGTGGCCGACCGGTGGCTCCAGGCTGTCGCGGGCATGGGGGGCCGGACGACACCGTGGATGCCTCCCTCGATGTACTACCGTGCATGGTCATTCTCCACAATGACTCCGAACGCCACCGGCGTCCCGGAGCCGGAGGCCGCGGGAGCGATCGGTTGGATTCTCTACCACACGTACATTGTAACGGGAGAGGAACAGTACAGAATCGGTGCGGAGCTCTCGATCGAATACCTGAACAAGCTCGGCACCAATCCATCCTACGAGCTGCAGCTCCCGTATGGCGTTACGGTTGCCGCACGGATGAATGCGGAGCTGGGAACACAGTACGATATCGCAAAACTTCTGAACTGGTGCTTCGAGGTAGGGCCCCTGCGAGAGTGGGGAGCGGTCGTCGGGCGGTGGGGTGACTACGACTGCAGCGGGTTGATCGGGGAAATCAATGGGACCAATAACTATGCATTTGCTATGAACACGTTCGAGGCTGTCGGCGCCCTTGTACCGCTCGTGCGCTACGACGACCGGTTCGCGCGGGCGATCGGGAAATGGGTCTTGAATGCGGCGAATGCAGCCCGGCTGTTCTACCCGAACTCACTCCCGGACGCCAATCAGGACGATGCACTCTGGTCGCGCCAGCATGACCCCGGTTCCACCATCGCCTACGAGGCGCTCAGGCAATCATCCGGGGGCGTCAGCCCGTATGCCACAGGGGACGCTGTGGCCGGTGGTTGGGCTGCAACCAATCTGGGTCTGTACGGATCGTCACATGTAGGCATACTTGGAGGCATCGTCGATACCACGAATGTCCCGATGGTGCTCCGGCTCGATCTCCTGAAAACAGATTACTTTCACGCACCCGCATATCCCTCCTTTCTCTACTTTAATCCCTCACCCTCCTCCGTCGACATCAACGTCGACGTCGGTGCGGGGGTGTTCGACCTCTACGATGCGGCAGGCAACACGTTTCTGCAGACCGGCGTTTCAGGGGGGACCTCATTCACGCTCCCCTCCGATGCAGCGGTGGTGCTCGTGATCGTCCCTTCGGGCGGAACGGTGACGTATGACAGAGGGAGGATGGTCATCAACGGGGTCCTCGTTGACTACCGTTCCGGGCAGACGCCGCCAAACTACCCTCCCAGGATCAAAGCGCTTGGAGCAGACTCAACGCGTATCGTGAAGGGAAGCTTCGTAACGGTCTATTGCACGGCAGTTGACCGTGAAACAAGCACGCTCACATATAAATGGGCGTCAAGTGCGGGAAGGATTACGGGAACAACAGACAACATCCTCTTTTCGGCTCCGGATTCGATCGGAACATGCACCGTGACCTGCACCGTTGAAGATCAGGGCGGTGCACGTGATACGGCACAGGTGGATCTGCATATCGTCGCAGCAATCAACCGTCCGCCGTTCATCGGAGACATCCTTGCGCACCCCAGAAAGATTGACCTTGGCATGCAGTCGACCATCCAGTGTATCGCGTCCGACCCCGACGGCGAAACACTCGCCTACGCATGGTCGGCGCCGTCCGGGTCGATCTCTGGATCGGGAGCGTTCGTGACCTGGACTGCTCCCTCCGTCGAAGGGTACTACCAGGTTCGGTGCACCGTCACCGACACTTCCGGGAGCAAGGCAGTCGACAGCATCGGTATCGTGGTCCGGGATTTCTCCCAAAGCCAGACCGGGCAATTGATCGCATACTATCCCTTCTCTGCCAGTGCCGTCGATTCAAGCGGCAATGGCCATACCGGGGTTGTCAGTCAAGCAACACCGGTCCCGGACCGGCATGGTCAGGCGAATTCTGCCTACTCATTCAACGGAGTGAGCAGTTCCATCCGCGTCCCCAATGACGCAGGGCTCAATTTCCAGAATGCCATCAGCATCAATTTCTGGATGATTGTCGATGCCTTCTATGACCGTGAGCAATACCCGATCTCCCACGGGAATTGGGAGAACAGGTGGAAGACATCGATCAGCAACAAGCACCTCCGGTGGACGGTGAAGACAACAGAGGGAACTGCTGACCTCGATTCTGACCATGAGCTCGTGCTTGACTCATTATACAATGTCACCGTTGTCTACAGCGGAGCCGACATGGAGGTCTATCTCAACGGCGAGTTGGACGGGTACCGGAGCTGGTCGGGACAACTCATGACGACCAGCATCGACATGACCATCGGCCAGGTCCTCCCGTCCAACAACAATTACAATTTCAGGGGGACCCTGGATGACCTGCGGATCTACGACTATGCTCTTTCGGTGGCGGAGATCCTCGCTCTGGCGGACGTTCTCGTCTCTGCGGGCCCCGTTGACCCGCTCACACTGCCACGATTCCCTCAGCTGTCCCCCAACTACCCGAATCCATTCAACCCCTCCACCACGGTGAAGGTCTTCCTGCCGCACGACGGCCCCATGTCACTGGAGGTCTTTGATATCCTCGGTCGCCGGGTGGCGACATTGTCCGAGGGAACCATGACGCGCGGTGAGCACACATTCACATGGGAAGCGACAGGACGGTCAAGCGGGGTGTACTACTGCAGGCTGAAGACGGGAGAGCTGTCCATCACACACACAATGCTTCTCATGCGGTGAGGACACCATGAAACAGATTGACCTCAACGGGCATTGGAAGGTGAAGGCGGCCGGCTCATCGGCGTCCATTCCTTCGAGCGCGGCGGTGGCGCGCCGATGGATGGACGCGTCCGTGCCCGGCGTGATCCACACGGACCTGCTGAACGCCGGCGTCATTCCCGATCCATTCATTGGAACGGATGAAAACCTCGTGCAGTGGGTGGCTGATGTTCCGTGGGTGTACCGGCGCACGTTCGACATCCCTGCAGCCGTTCTGAAGGAGCGGCGGATTGAGCTGGTCGCAGAGGGGCTGGATACCGTCGCGCGGATCCGGATCAACGGACGGCAGGTGGGGACTTCCCGGAACATGTTCACGGCTGCCAGGTTCGAGATCCGACGCTTTCTCCGCACCGGCACGAACTCGATTGAGGTCCGGTTTGAATCACCGGTGAAACGTGCGAAAGCCGAAGAGAAGGCCCACGGGCGGCTTCAAGTCGAGCTCGAACCGCACCGCGTCCATATCCGGAAGGCACAGTATTCCTTCGGATGGGACTGGGGCCCCCGGCTCACGACCTCCGGCATTTGGCGGCCGATACGGATCGAAGCGTTTACGGATGCTAGGCTTCGGGACCCATTTGTGCGCGTGAAAGCTATTCGCGGCTCCGCCGCCGTGCTGGTGGTCTCCGCCACAATAGAGGGGCGATCCCGGAAGCGACAGACACTCCGGGTCCGGATCAAAGGCCACGGTGCGAGAGTCGACACCCTGGTCGCGGTCTCAGGGGG
>JAGDMJ010000366.1 GCA_017860555.1 Bacteroidota bacterium | reverse complement strand
GGATCGAGGAGGCGCAGGATCGAATGGGTGAGGGATATCGATCACTCCTTTCCTGGGCGTTGAACAACCGCGGGAGAGTGGTCGCGATCAGCACGGGAGTCCTGATCGTCAGCCTTGCGCTTCTTCCCCTGGGATTCATAGGCACCGAGTTCATGACGGAGGCAGATCGCGGCGAGTTCGCCGTCAATCTCGACATGCCGCTTGGCACGACCATGGAAAAGACCGATCAGGCGATCCGGCGCGTTGAGGAGATCGTTGCTTCGACGCCGGAGGTGGAGCGCTACCTGACGACCGTTGGCAAACAGCAGACACAGTGGAAGAATGCGGAGCAGTCCAACCTGGGACAGGTCCAGATCAAGCTGGTGGATAAGAGGAACAGAAAACGTTCCACGCAGGCAATCATGATGGCCCTCAAGGAACAGGCGACGGCCATTCCCGGTTTGAAGACCAGCTTCAATGTGATCGGCATGTTCGGCTCCGCGAACATGGCGCCATTGCAGGTTGAGGTCATCGGTTCCGATCTAACGCAGGTGGTTGCCTTCTCGGAGAAGATCGCAGACATCATGGCGCACACCGACGGGACGGCGGATATCATCTCGTCCTGGGAAGAAGGGAAGCCCGAGGTGAAGATCGAGGTGGACCGGGACAAGACCGCGCGGATGGGACTCACGCTGGTGGAGGTGGGAATGGCGGTTCGCACCGCGATCGAGGGGGATCTCAGCACGAAATACCAGGAAGGGGACACCGAATTCGACACGCGAGTCGTGTTGAATAAATCCAGCCGCACACGGGCAGAGGACGTCGGCATGATCACGCTGCTCAACCATTATGGCCAGTCTGTGCATCTGAACCAGGTGGCGAACATCTACTACGGCAAAGGCCCTTCCGAAATACAGCGAAAAGACCGTGAGCGGCTGGTGACGGTGGCGGCGAACCTGTCGGGCGATGTGTCGCTCGGCCAGGTCACCGGGGCCGTTGAGCAGGCGGTGGAGAAGATGGGGTTGCCTCCCGGCATTCAGGTGTTCTTCGGGGGCGATGCCGAGAACATGCGTGATATGTTCAGCGACATGATGCTCGCGCTGAGCCTGGCGATCTTGTTCGTGTACATCATCATGGTGAGCCTGTTCGAATCGTACATCCACCCGTTCACCATCATGTTCTCGCTCCCGGTGGCTCTCGTCGGTGCGTTCATCGGGCTTGCAATGCTCGGGCTGTCGCTGAACATGTTCAGCATGATCGGCCTCATCATGCTGATGGGCCTCGTGACGAAGAACGCGATCCTTCTGGTGGATTTCACCAACACGCTCCGGTCGCGCGGGATGGGGATGAATGATGCGCTGCTGGAAGCCGGGAAAACGCGTCTACGCCCGATCATCATGACCACGGCGACAATGGTGTTCGGCATGCTCCCACTTGCCTTGGCCCTCGGCGCGGGATCGGAGATGAGGCAGGGAATGGCGGTGGTCGTGGTGGGTGGGCTGATCAGCTCGACCCTGCTGACCCTCGTCCTGATTCCCGTCATCTACACCTATGTCGACGGATGGAAGGTGAAAGTGCCCGGGCTGTTCCGCCGGGTAGCATGGGCTGCGCGGTTGCCGTGGAAAGGGAGACCTGAGGATGTGGAGGCTGAGTTGCAGAAGGCGGGGGCTGGAGTGTGATAGGTGAGTTTATTGACTTTCAGCTCGAATTCTGGTTAATATAGTCACCCATTTACCTCCGGAGTCATCGACAAGGTGCACCTTTCGTATCGGGAGATCTGGTCCGAACAGTGGCGAAGCCCCAGGTTTCGCATAGAGTTGATCGTCACGATTCTCCTTACCGTGCTGGCGCTGGCGACTCTTGCGAACTTCCTGAATTGGGTCGAGACCCGCCCGGGGGTCGTGCTCAATGACCCGATCCTCGCGCTCTTCCGCCCCGTTGACCTGACCTGGCTGACGTTCGGTCTTATTTATTTCGGGCTCATCTGCGGAATCGTTTTTTTGACGCGCCATCCGCAGGCGATGCTGATCGCTTTCCAGAGCTACACGCTGATGGTTGCGGTGAGGATCGCCGCAATGTTCGTGCTTCCCCTGGCCGCACCGCCCGCATCCATTCCACTCCAGGACCCCACCGTTGAGTATCTCGGTACGGGCAAGATGTTGACGCAGGACCTTTTTTTCTCGGGCCACACGTCGACGCTCTTTCTCCTTTTCCTGACCGCACAGGGGAGAACGCTCCGGACGGTCTTCATGATCTGCACGGTGACGGTGGGGATCTCTGTGCTCCTGCAGCATGTCCACTGGACCGTCGACGTGCTCGTCGCACCGTTTGTTTCTTACGCGTGTTTCCGGGTCGTCACCATGCTTGCGTACAGACGGCGGAGCCGCGAACTCCCGCATACGGTTCCCGGTGTGAAAACCACCGCCGAACGAGTTGGGACGGAGTCGTACCCGACGTGATGTCCTGCCGTGAGAACCGTCCTTGCCTATCACCAAATGAGGGGTAACCCGTTGAGAACCGCGATTGTCATTTTTTTGGCGTGCTGCGTAGTTCCTTGTGCCCAGGGCCAGCCACGCCACGACTTGCTGGACGGCCGCACACGCGACCTGCTCCATGAAGCGCTGAGTGGAGAAAGCGCGAAGGAACATGTTATCCAGATCACCCGCTTCAATCGCGTCCAGGCGTCCCGCGGCTATCGTAGCGCGGCACAATACGTGCTTTCTCAGCTGCGGAGTTTCGGCTTCGATGAAAAGGACGCCTATATCGAGTCATTTCCCTCCGATGGGATCATCGAGTACCAGACCTGGCAGTCCCCTTCAGGATGGGACATCAGCTCCGCGGAGCTTCGCATGAAAGAACCATACGATGAGCGGATCGTCGGCTATCCGGAGATCGGCATGAGTGTCATCACCTGCTCCAACGCGGGTGAAGCAACGGCCGAGCTCGTATGGGTCGGTGCAGGAACGGCGGACGCGGATTACACAGGCAAACAGGTCAAGGGCAAATTCGTTCTGGCCACAGGATACGGCGGCGAAGTGCATCGCCAAGCCGTCCTCAAGAGAGGGGCAAAGGCGGTGGTCTGTTATCTTGACGACGCGAGGGCGAAGGGGCATCCCGACATGCTTCAATACACGGGCATGTGGCCGAAGCCGGATGAATTGAAAAGGGTGACGTTCGGGTTCAATCTGACCAGGCACCAGGGCGAAAAACTGCGCACGCTTCTTGCCTCCGGGACACGCGTCGTGGTGCACGGCAGCGTGAAAGGCAAGGGGCTTGAACCCTTTTTCATGGATGTCGTCGTGGCGCACATCCGCGGCACCGGACCCGAAGGGAAAGAACTGGTTCTCAGCGCTCACCTTGACCATCCCAAGGAATCCGCCAACGACAATGCCAGCGGCTCGGGCGCTATCCTGGACATGGCCCGGGCCATGAAGGAGCTCACGCAGACCGGGAGACTCCCGGGCCCGCGGCACTCGGTGAGGTTCCTCTGGGTCCCGGAATGGAACGGAACAATGGCGTATCTCGACAAGCACACAGAGCTCCTCGGCGTTCCCCTGGGGGGCAAATTCTTGGCGAATGTCAATATGGATATGGTAGGCGAGAACCTTGAGTTGCTCCATTCGCAGCTGATCATCACCCGCACGCCCGATTCGACTCCTTCGATCCTGGATGATGTCATCCAGAACATGACCGAGATGATGGACGGAATGAACATACGCACGCCGAGAGGGAGCGCCTCCGTTCCGAACTACCGCATTGTTCCATACGGAGGAGGGAGCGATCACATGATGTTCATCGACCGGAAGATTCCCGGGGTGATGCTCGTCCATTCCGACTACACGCATCACACGTCGGATGACACCCCGGACAAGGTGGATCCCGCGGAGCTCGAACGCTGCCAGGTGATCGGCGGCTCCGCGATCTGGTTCCTTGCCTCGCTCAAACAGGAAGAGGCGATGGATCTGCTCCTGGCCGGTACGCAGAATGCTCTGGCTCGAATTGCGGCGGCCGGGAGGACCGCGCATCGGCTGACCATGGTACAGGGCGATTCGGCAAAAAAGAGC
>JAGDMJ010000365.1 GCA_017860555.1 Bacteroidota bacterium | reverse complement strand
AGGATGCCGAGCCCGCCCGAGTAGATGCGGAGGCTTTCGTGAAGGCCGAATTCCGCGCTGAAGTAGGCAACCGAGGTCCTCTGGAGTTCGGGTGCATGGCGCTTCACCCAGGTCGCTTTCCGGTTCATGTATTCCCGGAAGTCCCTGCACGCCTGGTCCACCCGCTCAAAGAAATCCGGGTTCTGCAAGCGCATGCGGAGTTCCTGCCCGCTGACCCACCGCATGACCTCCACAGGGTTATGATTGCTGTGTTCCCAGAAAAAGGGAGAGAGTTCATGGAAAACCTGTTGCGCCGCCGGATTCCAGGACCACCAGAGGTTGTATGCCAGGTCATGCAGTTCACTGACGAGTCCATCAATCCGGGCGTCGGAGATTTTTCGTGTGGCCACGCTGACGTTGGCTCCTTCAGATTCGTGGAGGGTATGAGGCTGTTGTTAGGGTGCCGATGACTCGGCCTGGAGATTCGGACGCTTTTTCGATCTCTTGTACCGGTCATTGGCATCGAGATATTTCTTCCGGATGCGAATACTTTCGGGCGTGACTTCGACGAGTTCGTCGTTGCCGATCCATTCAATTGCCTGTTCCAGGGTCATGATGCGGGGCGGCTCGAGCCGGACAGCCTCATCCGAGCCGGACGCGCGCATATTGGTCAATTGCTTGGTCTTGCAGACGTTTACCGTCATATCCTGGTCGCGGGAATTTTCACCGACGACCATGCCGGCGTAGACTCTGGTACCCGGGGCGATAAAGAAGGTGGAGCGCTCTTGCAGTTTCCACATGCCATAGGCGACTGACTCGCCGGTTTCCATGACCACCAGGGCACCCTTGGTCCGGTGGACAAGGTCTCCTTTGTGGGGCTCGTAGCCATGGAAGTTGTGGTGCAGGATCCCCGTCCCCTTGGTCTGCGTCATGAACTCCCCGCGAAAACCGATCAGGCCGCGGGCGGGCACGAAGAACTCGAGCCGGGTATTCCCGCTGTTGCTCATCATGTTCCTCATTTCCCCTTTTCGCTGCCCCAGGTTCTCGATCACCACGCCCACGAATTCGTCCGGAACATCGATAATGACATGTTCGATCGGTTCGCAGAGCACGTCGTCGATCCGTTTGTAGATCACTTCGGGCCGGGAGACCTGGAACTCGTACCCTTCCCGGCGCATGGTCTCGATCAGGATCGCCAGGTGCAGTTCTCCTCTTCCGCTGACCTTGAAGGAGTCCGGAGAATCGGTGAGTTCGATCCGGAGGCTGACGTTCGAGCGCAGTTCGCGGACAAGGCGCTCACTGAGATGGCGCGTGGTCACATACCGTCCCTCCCGGCCGGCAAAGGGGGAATTGTTGACCACGAAATTCATCGAAAGCGTTGGCTCCTCGATTGCCACGAAAGGAAGCGGGGTCGGGTCGGCCTCGTCGGCGATGGTCTCTCCGATGTCCACATCTTCCATGCCGGCGATCGCGATAATATCGCCGGCGGAAGCCTCGTTTGTCTCCACCCGCTTCAATCCCTCGAACGTATAGATCTTGGTGACGCGGGCGTCTTCCGCGGTGCCGTCACGGTGGATCACCTTCATCGGCCCGCCGAGCCGAATGGTGCCGCGATGGATGCGCCCGATGCCGAGGCGCCCCAGATAGTCATTGTAATCAATGGTGGTCACCAGCATCTGGAACGGGGATGCCATGTCGCCGGGAGGCGGGGGGACCGTATGCACGATCGCCTCGAACAGCGGCTCGAGCGTGGTGCCGGTGTCGTCCAATTCCCTCCGGGCAATGCCCTGTTTCGAGATGCAGTAGATCGTCGGAAAGTCGAGTTGATCGTCGTTCGCGCCGAGCGAAAGGAAAAGCTCGAAAACGAGGTCGAGCACTTCGTGCGGCCTGGCGTCCTTCCGGTCGATCTTGTTGATGACAACGATCGGCTTGAGACGGAGGTCAAGAGATTTCTTCAGAACAAATTTGGTGCCTGGGAGGGGGCCTTCCGCCGCGTCCACCAGCAGCAGCACCCCGTCAACCATGGTCAGGGTTCGCTCCACTTCCCCGCCGAAATCGGCATGGCCGGGAGTGTCAACAATGTTGATCTTTGTCCCATTGTAAAAGACCGAGGTATTTTTCGCGAGAATCGTGATACCGCGCTCGCGCTCAAGCTCGTTCGAATCCATCACACGCGTAATGACCTGCTGGTTCTGGCGGAAGGTGCCGGTTTGCCGAAGCATGTAGTCCACCAGCGTCGTTTTTCCATGGTCGACGTGCGCGATGATGGCGATGTTGCGTATGTCATTCCTGCGCTCCATGAGCTCCTTGAATGAAATAACCTATTAAAATACGAAAATCAGCGACGACTTACAACAAAAGATGCGGAGCGAGGATGGCAAGCCTGGCTGCAGGGGCAATTGTTCGCACGACGTCCGGAGAAGCCGGCCTCGCGCCGGTACCAGGGGGGCTAGAAGAGCGAAGCCAGGCCGACGGTGAAAGCGAAACCTGTCGGAGGGGAGAGGCGCCAGGTGAAATCCACTCGTCCCAGGCCGAGGATCCTGCTGATGCCGAAGCCCGCCTCATAGTACAAACGTTCTGCAGCCTCCGGGTCTACCCAGGTTGCGTCCCAGGCCCGGGCCGCCCCTCCTGTAAGGATGAGCTCGATGGCGTTCTTGTACAGAAAGGGGATGTGCAACGCGAGGAATGGAAGGCTCCGGAAATTGTGCTCTAGCCGGATGGCAAGGTAGCGTTCACCGGCGAATTCACGGCTGTCCATGGCTCGCATCACCGCAAAGGGTGCGTAACCGCTTGAGGCGGTCTCGATTGTGAAGAGCCGCTGGCGCGGCAAAGTGCCGCCCGAGAGCCCCAACGCCACCTGTACGCGGAGGGTCGGTTTCAGCAGAAAACTCGATCCGAATGTCGTGAAAGATGTGGATCCGATGAGGCTGAAACGGGTGAACGCGAAGTCTCCACCAAGTTGCGGCGAGGAATGCTCGATCGACATTTCCACCGCGTCACGCGTCAGCAGGTCGAGTGGAACCTCTTCCTCCCCGAGGCGGACATCCATTCGTAGGCTCCGCAGCTTCCCGTCATCCACCTCGGGGTTGGCGCGGAAGGTGCGCGACTTGTGGAAGATGCTGTAATTGGTGGCGACGCCGATGCTCTGGTCAATTTCTTGCGCGAAGGTCACGGCTGCCCGGGCCGGCCGGAGGGGGCGGACAAGCACAGAGACGCTCCATCCCTCGGCACGGTAATAATCATAGTAGTCGCTCTTATTTGTTACCGCGGTGAGCGAGTTCCAGAGCCTTCCGTACGGGCCGGCGCCTCCGACGGGTTTGATGGTACGGAAGACTTCCCCTCCGAAGCCCAGGGTTCTTTTCGCCGATGCGTACACCTCTGTCCGAAGCAGATAGGTGGTGACGTCATTGGAAAGCCCATACCCCAGTTTTGCGGAGACGCCAAGGATGGGCGTGATCCTGTCGAACGTTGCCTTCGCGCCGAGGTGGAATCCTTCCACCCTGTTGAAGGCGAGATCCTCGTAGGTCAGAATCTCTCCCAGGATGCCGGCACCCTCACCCAACGTTGCGGTAATGCCTCCGGGCCTGAACTGGACTTCGAGGCTCTGCGAGCTGTCGATGGCCGCGTAAGCATCTTTCTCCTCGGGGTTCAACGGGAGCACATCGTGCGACGACCAGTAGGAAGAGTCATATACCGTTGCCGAGGAATCGACCACCAGGCGGGGCTTATGAAAGATGCTGTCCGGGATAGGGACGTTGACGTCGTATCCGGAAATCACGGAAGTCTGGCTGATACCGATGCGTGGAAAGGAGATTCCGGGGAAACCCACGTCGAAGGCACCGTCAATTCGTATGTCGGTGGGGAGCCAGAAATTGCCTTCGTACTGGCTGAACTGCTGGCGGTAGCGAAGTTGCCAGTCTTTGACGAACGGAATGATGAATGCCTCGTTCGGCTCGACATCCACGCCGATGAGGGCGTACGAATCCCCCGTGATATTGATGGTCCCGGAAAAAAGTGGAACCGTTGCCGTGTTCGGCGTCATCCGGATGTCGTAGACCTCGTGGCCGGCGGTGGACCG
>JAGDMJ010000364.1 GCA_017860555.1 Bacteroidota bacterium | reverse complement strand
CGTCCTGCAGAACCTGGTCGGACCGGTGGATGATCTCCAGCCAGCAGCTTTTCGCTTCGCAGACATCCAGCGTCATGGTGGTCACGCTGTCCACCAGCTCGTTGAAATCGAAGACTTGCGTTACCAGCTTGCTCAGGTTGTGGAGCGACGTGACCTCGGAGCGCTTTCGGTCGAATGCCTCGGCAGTCGGAAGATGGAACAGCGTGCTGATGAACGCCATGCCAAAATAGATGTTCCCGAGGATCGTCGTCAACAGAACGAACTGTTTCAGCGGGTAGGAATAGTAAAGCAGCGATCGGCCGATCAGCGTGCTCTGCGCCATCAGGATATTGACCACGAGAAATCCCATGAACAGGAAAAAGGCGTACACCAGACCGATGATCTTCTCGCGCTTTGTGAGGAACACGATCCAGGGAAGCCGGAAAGAATTGGCCAGCGCCGCGACGATCGCCACGACAAACACAATGCTCATTAACACGCCGGAATCCAGAGGCCGCAGCGTGACGCTGGATGCAGCCGTCGCCAGGATCAGCGCCACGAGGATCAGGAAGTTCCTTTGCGTCCCCTTCTTCCTGTTGTACAGGATCAGGTCCTTCAGCAGGCGGAGCGTCAGGACCGCGAAGGCACCCAGCACCATGCTGACCAGGGAGGCGACAAAGAGCGTGGCGTAATCTAGCGGGAGCAGGGCAAGGTTTTTTGCGTCAAAACCCTCGGCCGATGTCGCGGTGAGGACAATGCTGACCAGCAACGCGCACAGCATGACCACGAGAAGAAGGCCCAGTTTCTTCATCGGGTTCTGATCACGCTGCGCCATGAAACTGTTCGCGACGAGATACAGAAGCACGAAGGCCCCGATGGTTATGCCGTCGCGGAACAGGCTCAGCCCGCCGATCTCCAACTCCACATTCTTCCCGATCACGTCAATGGCGAATTTGACGAGGAACAGGAGAAAGGCGCCGCCAAGAAAAAGAAACCGACGTAGTCTCATGGCTTCACAGCTTGATCAGGAGCCCATTGCCAGGGAGGAGCGTTACAGCAAAAAAGAAAAGACAGCCGAAAGCATTGCTTGTTGCCAATGCACGGTGGACCCAGGTCAGGCCCATCGCCGGGAATCCGAGAGCCCCGGAGATACTAGACCGCCAGCCCGGCAATGTACCGATCGGCATCACGGGCAAAGGTCGACGTGGGGAAGTTTTTCTTCACTTTCTTGTAGAGCTCGATGGCGGTTTCCTTCTCCCCGGCCTTGCCGTAGTTGCGCGCCGCGCTGTTCATGTTCTCCGCGGCATTGACATCCTGCGGATATTTGGCGGCTGCCTTCTCGAAGCTCTCGGCTGCCTCTTTGGGTTTGCCAATGGCTTCATAGCAGCTTCCCATGCCTGCCAGGCGGGAAACAGCGAGGTAATCATCGGGAGGACTGAAATCCTCAAACTGCTCCAGGGCGAGCTCGTAGTTCCCGAGATGATAGTAGGCATTGGCAAGGTAGAACCGGGCGAAGTTGCCGGCCCGCAGGCTCCCATAGTTCTCCACGATCGATTTCAGTCCGGTGATGTTACGCTCCGGCACCCCGTCGATGGCCTGTTGATACTGTCCGTTGTCGTACAGGCTGAACACTTCACCCAGTTGCGCTGCCGCCCTCTCGTTATTGTCAGCCCGGTTCTTGAGAAAGATGATCGAAGCAATGATCAGCACTGCCACCACGGTGACGGCAATGCTGATATTCTTTTTGTTCCGCTCGTAGAAACCGGTGATCTTGACGTACGAGGTCACAAGTGCATCTTCTTTGAGTTCGCGTTTGGTGATTCTCTTCTTCGGGCTAAGCATGAAAGGGACGACTCCTATAATGGGGGTAACGGAGCTGAAACGGTCAGGCAATGACAAAGACTATGCAAGCGAAAATCGTGCGCCCGTCGGGAGTCGAACCCGAAACCTTTGGCTCCGGAGGCCAACGCTCTATCCAATTGAGCTACGGACGCAAGCTTTTATCGCGTTATAGTACGGAAAATCCCGATGATGTTCAATAGAAAAGGGGCCGGAAAAAGCCGGTCTGAGCCTTCAGAACTATCACTCTCTGGCCGGCGCCTTCTGACCCGCAACGCGATTCGCCACCGAGACAATTGCCAGGATCAGCACCAGGAGCATTACGCAATAGGCTGCCGCAGCGCCAAAATTGAACGTCCGGAGTTGCGACAGGATTTCCACCGAGATCGGCCTGCTGGAATATGTATACAGGAGGATTGACGAAACGAACTCCCCCAGGGCCGAAATCGCAGTGAGCAATGCGCCCGAGACAATTCCGGGGAAGATCAGCGGAAGCACTATCCGCCGGAAGCGGCGCCAGGGACCCGCACCGCACGAGGCGCCCGCCTCCAGTAACGCGTCATCCAGCTGCTCCAGGGCCGCCGTCGTCGAGCGAACAACAAGTGGATAGAGCCGGATGAAATAGGCCAGAGGGAGAATCCAGAAGGTCCCCACCAGAACCTGAAAGCCGCTGAACGGAGTCGGAACATTGAAAGCCAGGATCAAACTCACGGCGATCACGGTCCCGGGGATCGCATAGGGAAGCGTCAGGATGACATCCAGGAGCGTCCGAGCCCGGCGAAGAACACCTTTAGTGATAAGATAAGCCCCTGTGACGCCCACGAGAATCACGGCCAACAGAGTCACAAATCCCATCACTAGGCTGTTCCGGATCGGTTCCAGAATCCGCGGATCAGTGAAGAGCCGGAGATAGTTTTCGAGTGTGTAAGCACCGGGCAGTATCTGTACCGTCCATGACCCTTCCCGCGCGAGCGAGATGAGCACGATGGTGAGCAATGGAAGGAGAACGAGGAGAAGCACGGACGATATCACCGAAATGAACACGATCCGCATGCCCCTGCCGAGTGGAAGCGTGCCGGTCCGTGGCACACCTTTGGTCCTCCCCACTTTCACCTGCCTGCCGGATGATACCTGCAAGGCTACGAAAAAACCGATCGCAACGAATGTCAGCAGTATCGATTGTGCCGCCGCCAGGCTCATCTCCCCGTTCAGTTTGGTGGTGTAGATCAACAACGTGATGAACCGCTTCTCGCCCGCGAACAACAACGGCGCCGTGAATGAGGCCATGCTCGCCATGAAAGTCAGGATCGATGCCCCCACCAGCGCGGGGCGCAGTTCCGGGATGATCACCTTTCGGAATGTATTCCAGGGAGTGCTGCCCAACCCCGTCGCCGCCTCCAATATCGAGGCATCAATCTGGCGCAGGGCCGTGGACACAAATAGATAATAGTAGACATAGAACGAGTACACATGAATGGCCACGATTGCCGTGAACCCCGAAAGGTACAGGGGCGGCGTGGAACTGCCGATTGCGGTCTGGAAGAGGCGCGGCAGGATTCCGCTCTCCCCGAAGACAAACAGAAATGCAATCACCCCCACGAGCGGCGGAAGGGCGATCGGCACGATGGCCAGACGGGACAGCAGGGCGCGCCCGGGAAATTGAATCTGCGTCAGGCCAAAAGCAAGCACCGTGCCCACGATGCCGCTGAACAGCACGGAGAGAAAAGAAACCGCCACCGAATTCCAGACGGCCTCCATGTTCCCTCTGTTTGCGGGGTCGAACAGGTTCGAATAGTTCGCGAAGGACAGGCGTCCCTCCACAAGCAGGCTCTGCTGAAACATGACCAGGAGGGGATACGCCACGTAGCCGGCAATCACCAGCAGGAGGAAGAGCGTGGGGATCACGGCGAGTGGCCGGGGAAGCCTCATGTCAGGCCTCCCGGTACAGTGTGCATCGGGTCCAATCGATCTGCATGTGTGCCCGTTCGCCCGGGCGCAACGCTTTCGTCTCCGGCGAACTGATCGCCGACACGTGCAGGCGCAGCCCTGAGAGATTAATCACGAAGTTGGTCGTGAAGCCGAGGTACTCCTTGTCTTCGATCAACGCCAATGCGTCTCCCGCCTGTCCCGCCGAAAGGGTGATAGCCTCGGGTTTTATCGCTAGTACCGCTTTCCCCTGAACCTGCCCGGCAAAACCGGCTGGAAGGGTGAGTGATGTGCCGTTGGTTTCGAAGAGCAGCCCCTCCTTCACGCTG
>JAGDMJ010000363.1 GCA_017860555.1 Bacteroidota bacterium | reverse complement strand
CCGCACCCCCGGCGTGATCATTGTGCCCATGCGAAATCACAAACAGGTCGATCGTGGATATCCCACGGCGCTTCAGGAACGGGGTAACGATCCTCTCCCCCGCATCGAAATTTGCCGAACGCATCCCGGCGTCGGTGAGAACGCATCTCCCCCCGGGCAGTTCGATCAGGATGGCATCCCCCTGTCCAACGTCAATGAAGCTCACCCTCATGACTCCCCGCGCCATCGCCGAGGCCTCCCCCCGGGGCCCGAAGACCGCGATGTTCAACGAGAGAAGGAGTGCCATCAAACCGAAGACGAACTTCCGCCCCTCGTGATTGAACAGAAGAAATAACCCGGCATAGAAAGGGAGCGAGTCGATGGGGGCAAATGTCGTCGTGTCAATGTACGCACACGAGACGTTGCCCGCCGCCCTGATCAACCGCAGAGTCAACGTCAGGAGCACCCCGTTGGCTGCCGCATATCCCTCAGCGAACCAATGGCTCACCACGCTGGTGCAGACGGACGCGAAACCCAGCACCACGCTCAACTCGACAGCAGGGATCACGAAGAGATTTGCCGCAATGCCGATCACCGACACTTTGCCGAACGAAACGGCAGCGAGCGGAAGCGTACCCAGCGTGGCAACAAGGGAAACAGCGCAGATGCGCAAGAGCCAGAGCAGGCCACGCTGCCACCAGGCAGCGTCGGGGAGGAGCGAGATCCACGCGTTCGCCTTCGGATAGAGATAAATGATGGAAAGCACTGCGACAAATGAGAGTTGAAAGCCGACGTCGAACAATTGCCGGGCGTCAAGACCAAGGATGACCATTGCCGCCACTCCCATGGCATTGTACGCGTTGCTTTTTTGCTGGAACAGCCTGGCAAGAAAGAAAACGAACGCCATGATGGTGGCACGAACGACCGGAGGCTGGTTTCCCGTCAACACCATGTAGAATACGAGACCGGCCAGTACGGCGATGGTTCGAATTCTGCCGGGGAGCCTGATCATTCCGAAGATGAAGATGAAGATCCCGGCCACGACAGCGACGTTGGAACCGGACACCGCCAGGACATGTGCAACACCCGAATTGACGAATGCCTCCCGCGTCTCCTGGGAGATTCCGCTACGATCCCCGATCATCAACCCCTTCAACAGTTCCCCTTCCTCGCCGGAGATGGTGCTGTCTATGAATGCGAACACACCCCTGCGGACGGGCAGGACAAGATCGCGCATGAACCAGAAGCCTCCGGCGCTATCCATCACACATATCTTGTCGGCACCCCGGACGGTCATCAGATGGGTCACGCCGTTCGCCTCGTAGTACTCGCGCGGGCTGAATTCGCCCGGGTTGCGTTCCGCTGACGGGGGTTCGACATTCCCATACAGTATCACGGACATTCCGTAGTCGAGTCGGGGTGAGCAGGAATCACGTGCGCTGGGGATGAATGTCACCAGGAGATTTGTTGGGAAAGCGTGGGAGACGCCATCGCAGAGGACAGCACGCGAACGCACCGCGAGACGGGTACGGCCAGCGATGACCGTGGCTGCCTCTTGAATGCATCCCACGATCGCCGCCTTCCGGAAGAGCGAATCGGGGAGAACGACAGATCGCGCGCGATCCGAAGCGATCTTGGTGACACCTCCGAGGAAACAGAGAAAGGCCGCAATGATCGAGATGACCCGCTCCGGGTAACAGGGCCGCCGCGTGAGCAGCAGAAGAAGGAGTAATGAGGTGAACGCAAAGAGAGCTACCAGCAAAACGAAGGTGCTTCCGGTTCCAGGAAGCCGTCTCCCGGCAAGGATTCCCGCGCAAAGAAGCAGACTGACCTTGAATGCGGGCAATGAATGATGATCCAGGTTCCTCATCGTCCCTCCCCCCTACCTGTTAATACAATGGCGAGGGCAGATTTTCGACGTTGAGGGAAGAAAAATCCGGAAGGGACCTGTCCCATGACAGGACGGGGAGGTTTCGTACCGGGTCAAACTCCGGCGAAAATTTCCATGATGGCAGGTATCACATGCGGCAGCCCCGGTCGTGATTTCTCCTGGAGCAATGCGGCGAATTCCCTGTGCTTGTACCCGTGCGCAACCATCGGCACGGGATGCCTGGTATGCGTTTTCACGGACATGTCTTCGATGTTACCGTGGTCACTTGTAATAAGGAGGAGCGTCCGCCCGGTGTCAAGCGAGTCGAGGATTCCCCCCAGCATCGCATCAAACCTCTCCAGGACCTCGATTGCCTCCCCCATATTCCGGGAGTGACCCGCATAGTCGGTTTTCCAATATTCGAAAAGCACAAAATGGTGCTCGGCGGAGATCCTCGCCAGGCGCTCTCCGGCCCGGGCCGGCTCGAGAATTTCCATGTCCGGGTAGCCCAGATTCTTCCACCCTTCGTTCGTGATGTCTGCCGAAACAGCCCGCCCGGCCCGGAGGTCCCTTCCTCTCAGCAATGGGACGCCGGCCATAGTGCAGGAGAGTGCCGTGACCGAAAGGCGCGACCCGTGGTGCTTCATGTATTCAAAATAGCGCTTCGGGAAGGCGTTGGCAAAGCAGACGGAACGCCCGGTGTCCAGCATGCGCCTGAAGATGTTCAGCCGTTCGATCACCGGCTTGAGCGTGGAATATGGATACGGTCCAAAATGCTTCCCCGCGATACGGGCCGCATTGACACCGGCAAAGAGCGCTGCCTGGCCCGTTCCGCTCTGGGGGAGACCGGGTACTCCAAGCGTGGTATCAAGCGGAATGGCAACTGTTTGAGGAGTCGTCGCCGTCCGGCGGACCAACGTGAGGGGTTCTCCACCGAGCAGCAAACGCATCGAAGGGAGACGCGCCGCCATCAGGGCATTCGTGTGCGGATCCCTCGTCCCGATTCCTACTCCGTCGAGGAACAGCATCAGCAAGCGCACGGAACCCCCGCGGCTCACTTGGTCTTGCGCGGCTTGACCGCGACATATTTCGACCAGGCCTTCTCGATGTCCTGGTATTCCTCCCCAAACGCCTTTTTGAAGACCTTGTCGACCGTCAGTATCCCATCGAATTCTCTGAACACGCCGAAGGCCTTCGCCTGTCCGTGCCGCTCGATAAAGAACTGCATGGTGCGTCCCAGGACGTAATCCACATCGGCGCGCTCGACAGGCGTCTGGGCATCCTCCAGATCCTGGCTCAAATCGGAAAAAGAAGCGACCGTGACCGACCCGGGGGCGGAGAGATCGGCCATTCTGCCTGAGTGATGAATGGCAAAGGATTCACGAAGCCAGACCGGACACGCACGCTGCGCCGTCTGTTCCAGGACCACCCTGGACAGTTGATAGCGCATCGCCTTCTCCAGACCTTCCGGCGGCACGGGTTCGAGGACATACAGGATCCCGTGGACGTACATCGCCGGCAGCACCTCTCTCCCCATGTTGATGTCCGAACTGAATCGTCCGGGTGAATCGTATACACGGACTTCCAGCTTTTTTTTCAACTCCAGCACGAGCCGACTTCTGAGCGTGTCATACTCCGATAGCAGGAAATTCAAGACCTTTTGTGCCTTCGCCTCCGGCACACCCTGGATATAGTTGACGTCAAAATGCACGGATCGAATCGTGGAGAACTTGGCCTGTGAGATGGCCATGGGCGGGGTTACCATAATCAAGATGCATGCAGCCGACAGATAGAGGATCGACCTGGAGAACATGGTCACATTCTTTCTAGAGTCGTTGATCACTGGATCTAGTGCTTTCAATGAGAATGGTAACGGGCCCGTCATTCACGATCGTCACCTGCATCATGGCGCCGAAGATTCCCGTGTGTACCCGGGCAGGGCCAAGCGCGCCCTTCATCCGGTCCACAAACAGGTCGTACAGCGGCTCCGCCTCCGGGGGTGGAGCAGCATCGGAAAAGCTGGGCCGGTTTCCTTTCTGTGCATCACCGTACAATGTGAATTGTGAGATCACCAGCGCGCTTCCCCCCACATCTCGCAGGGAAAGGTTCATCTTCCCCCCGCTATCTTCCAGGACCCGGAGCGCCGCACACTTGTCCGCGAGAAAACGGGCGTCTTCCGCGCTATCTCCCTTCCGTATGCCCAGCAAGATCACATACCCGCAACCG
>JAGDMJ010000362.1 GCA_017860555.1 Bacteroidota bacterium | reverse complement strand
GACATGGCTGGAGGATGGGAGGGTGGGAATCGGGACGCTCAGTCCCGCCAAGAAGCTGCATGTCAACGGAAGCGCACAGGTCAAAGACACGCTCTTCGCGGGAACACTCGCTGCGAATGTGGTGCTGCACGGTCCCGGGGTCGCATATTCGAGGTCCATGCCCGGCACCATTATCCACAGTTACTGGACGCCGATTGACACAGTGGTGCTGAACGCGCCGGACGATGGGTACGTCTTCCTCAGCTTCAGTGGCACTCTCTTCTCGGATCATGAACTGACGAAGATCACGTGGGTCCACGTCGGTTTGGCGACGAAAGCCGACGGAACGGGCTTGCTTACAAGGATGGACTGGCGGGTGAACACGAACCATCCCGGCGGCTGGTACCTTTCGCCTGCATCGCTTCAGGCGGTGGCGAGGGTCTCGGCATCCGGGTCGCGGACTTTCTATGTCGTAGGCATGAAGGAGGGCTCCGGTACAGACACGGATATCATCAAGATGACTATCGGGTCATTTTCCGCCATGTACTTCCCGACCAGCTATGGAACAGTTGACCTGCCACCTGGGTTAGCGGAATAAGTGAGGAGGGAGCATTGTGAAACCGCATGCGCATATCCTCACCGCCTCCCTGATGATGGCTCTGCTGTCAGGCGCAGGCACCGCCCAGAACACGAGGGTTACCTGGCAAACATTCGACATGGGATACCATGGTCTCAAGGCGGGCAATACCACCGTTTTGTCCGTCGTCGGGCAGGGCTTCGCGGGTGTGACGCGGCACTCCAACACAGGAATCATCAGTGGGTTTCTCTCCGACAGCCTGATGACCGGAACGATCGTTGGTGTGGGAAGTCAGGAGGAGGTGCCGGCATCCTTCTCGCTCGAACAGAATTATCCCAATCCGTTCAACCCGAGCACTACAATTCGTTTCGACATACCGAGCGCAGCCCACGTGACGCTCAAGGTCTACAACGTGCTCGGCCAGGAAGTCATGACGGTGCTTGAGGAGGAAAAGGTTGGCGGGAGATTGTACGTCTTCAGACCTTTGTGGACAATGTGGGGTCGGAGTTAAGAGAGACTGTTCGGTATTCCCGTGTTGATGGATGTTGCGTGAGTTAGTGACCGATTCTGCTTCCTGCGCTGCTCCATCGTTCGCCGCTTGATCATCTCCCGTCGTGTCTGGATCTCTCTCGTCCGCCCGAAGTATACGTCGGCCGGCGTCAGGTTGTCCAGCGACTCGTGATACCGGACGTTGTTGTAGTACTCCACGAAGCGCCCGATCGCCCGTTCCAATTCTTCCGGCAGGTAGTAATGCTCGAGCAGGATCTCGTTCTTCAGAGACCGGTGATACCGCTCGATCTTCCCCTGTGTCATCGGGTGAAACGGCGCTCCGCGAGTGTGGCCCATGCCCTGGTGCTGGAGATAGTCCGCCAGCTCCTTTGACACGTAACACGGACCGTTGTCCGATAACAGCCGCGGCCGGTGCCTGACGGCGACACCCCGGATCCCGGTCCGTGCGACGGCCTCCTCCAGGAGATCCTTCACGTCTTCAGCCCCCATCGTCGTGTAGAGCTTCCAGGCAATGATATACCGGGAGAAGTCGTCCAGGACGCTCGCCAGGTAGTACCACCCCCATCCCAGGATCTTGAAGTAGGTGAAGTCCGTCTGCCATAGCTCGTGGACCCGTCTGGTCGTGTGCGCGAACGTCTCGGCCGCCGAGAGGACCGTATAAGCCGGGCTGGTGACCAGATCGTAGGCCTTCAAAATCCGGTAGACCGTCGATTCTGAGAGGAAATATCCCTCTGTGTCTGTGATATGCCAGGCCAGCTGCCGCGGTGACTCCTCCGGGCACTTCAGGGCGATCGTCACGACGCGCTGCTTTGCCACCTCCGGCACTCGATTCCAAAAACGTCGTGCCGTCGGCTTCCGGTTCGCCAGCCCGTCGTACCCGCCTCGCTCGTAGCACCGGTACCACGTGTAGAACGTGCTCCGATTCACATCGAGCTCGCTGAGTGTCCTGCGAACGCTCAAGGGCGATTCTTCCACCAGTCGAATGATCTCCATCTTCTCGGCCTGCCCATGCCTCATCGCTCGGCCGGTGTGGACTCCAGCCCATCCAGACTTCTTTTGAGCACCCGGTTGCTCAAGCTTAGCTCTGCCACCAGAGCCTTCAGCTGATCATTCTCCCGGCGCAGCTCAACGACCTCACTGCTTGTCGCTTCCCGGACCTGATCTCCCTGCAGGCGCTTCTTCCCGGCCTCCAGGAACTCCTTGCTCCACTTGTAGTACACGTTGGGGTTCAGACCCTCCCGACGGCACAGCTCCGCAATACTTCTCTCTCCCTGCAAACCCTCCAGAATGATCCGAACCTTCTCCTCTGTCCCATACTTCTTCCGCGTCCGCCGTGCGATCTCCCGAACCACCGATTCCGGACTCTGTGTCGTTCCCATAGAACCCTCCAGTGCTCGACGGGAATATACTCAAAACCATCTCCTTCAATCCAGCCCTCACTGGTCCTCAATGGTCTGACACGCTACAGGCAAAACCACAGAGACGAGCCACCTACCACAGGAACCTATTTCAGTGGAACCCATTTTTAAAGACCATTGACAAGTTTCTGAGCATCCTTTGAAGCAAGGAGTCTTAACCAATGGAAGGCAAGTTCATCATCTCATTTGCCCCACCAGATGCCAAGGGAAGATTCATTGATATGACAATGAGTTTGGAAGCACCTGACAAACTCTCTATGAATCATATCTACGGGGCATTAGTTCTACTCAGGGATTTACTGCAAACCCCCAGTAGTGAGCCGATAACTCAGCAAATACTTGCCGAGGAGATTGAAGAACAAATCATTCCCCTCTTCAAGAAGCATCCCACAGAACCAGTATTTCCAATCTGGTTGAAGGACAAGCAGAAAGATATGGCAGATACAATCAGGCTGCTGGACAGTTTTGAGAAAGGGGGCTTGAGTAGTGTCAGATAAAGGATATGAACCCTCCAAGGAGGAGGTGTTCAAGGAGAGCGTCAGGGTGACCAATGAGGTGGGGTGGAGGGAGATGCGGGGGGGAAAACGGTATTGAAGGTGTCCGATGCGCTGCGTAACCTCTTGAAGGCGGGAAGGTCGGGGCGACTCTTGACTGCCGGCCAGGGTGTTCGTACCTTTGCTCCGGCGTGTTGACAAACGTGTTGACAGAAGCTGTCGACACCTGTCACCAGTCGCCAAAACTAACGCCTGAACATGACAGGAAATCGCTGAAATAAGCCTGAATTCAAACGGGGTGTAGCTCAGCCCGGTTAGAGCGCTTGCTTTGGGAGCAAGAAGTCGCTGGTTCGAATCCAGTCACCCCGACTCACACTCGACTTTTGTTGCCCTCCTCAGAAGGCCGTGTAGAGGTAAGACACCCCTTCATGTACCGCCATCACGCTAGCGACCCGCTTCATCCACAGTGCCCCCTTCGAGCGGCTGGTCCAGTGACGGCACAGCTGCACAGCTCCGATGGAACCCCCGGGCTTCGGCAATCACAGTGCAGCGCACGATCCCGACCGCCGTGGAACACATGCAGAGGGGATGTTGTCCCGCATATAAAAGAGGGCAATCGCAGGTGTGATGTCACGGCATCGAGGCAACCGTGCCAACGGAACCGCATGCGTGAGAACGGCGTTGGTTCTGGTGCAACAAATCGCGCCCGTGGGCCGTATCTCCAGATCACTGTGGGATCCGTCGTGAAACCGATACTGACATTGCTCTCCATCTTCTTCGTCGCCTCTCCCTCGCCGGCGCAATGGACGCGCGTGGAAGGTCTCCCTGCCGGAGAATCGTACGCCGTTCTTGTCGCGAACGACACGATTTATGCCTCGATCTACAACATGGTATTCTACAGCAACGATCAGTGGTCGTCCGTCCAGAACTTCACCCCCCTGAACGATTCCGTGGACCCCATAACCGCAATGGTGAAGCGACCGTCCAGCTTCATCGTTGGGACTCTGAGCCAGGGAGTTTTCGAAACCTTTGACCGACATCTGTGGATCCCTCGTTACGAGGGGCTCTCCGGCCTGGGCGCGTCTTCCATCAGCGCGCTCG